>JBAXNN010000002.1:0-250568 GCA_037133755.1 Thermoleophilia bacterium | reverse complement strand
GCATGTGTTAAGCACGCCGCCAGCGTTCGTCCTGAGCCAGGATCAAACTCTCCGTGAAAGCCTTTCGAAACTCGGCGCAAGCGCCGGCTTCTGGCTGTTTAGAGTGCGTGATGTGCCACCCGACATGACGTCGGCAGACAGCACCACGCTGCGTCCAGTGGATCCGAAGATCCACTGCCGCTGGCATAAAACTCGTTAGACGACCACACGGAATCCGAAGATTCCGATGGTCGTTCCATTGCTCGGTTTTCAAAGACCACACGCCCAGATGGCGCGACCGCGGAACATAGCAGACCTCCGAGGAGAGCTGCCACAGTGAACCGCGGCAAGCGGCGCAGGAAGGGACGGCAAGCCGTCGCTCCCCACGCAACGGACCGCACACTACCGCACAGACGAAGAACAGTGCGCCGGTAGAAGCGTGACACGGGGCTAATCGTTCCACGATGTGACACGGCACACCAAAATGCGCCACACCATGCCGGACGAGGCGTGGTCTCAACCAGGTCCAATCCCCTTTCGGGGCAGGCCAGCGACCTAGCCGGCGATCAGGCGCACGAAGTCGCGACGGCCGCGCTGCAGCACCCGTCCGATCACTGCATCGCGAGGCAGGTCGATCTCCTCAACCGTCTCGCCGTCGAGGCGCACGGCGCCACCGGTGATCAATCGGCGAGCCTCGCCCCTCGATGCGACCCCGAGATGGTCGACCAGCAGGGCCGGTACGTGCACCACCGGATCGGGGCCGATCGCCACTTCGCGCAGGTCCTCGGGAATCTGATGCTCGGCGAACTGCTTGCGGAAGCCCTCGGCTGCCTCCTCTGCTGCGGCAGCGTCGTGGAAGCGCGCCACGATCGCCCAGGCCAAGGCGCGCTTGGCCTCCACCGGCTCCAGCTCTCCGGCGGCCAGGGCAGCGACGCGCTCTTCGACGTCATCCTCGGCCAGGCCCGAGGCAAGACGGAACCACATGGGCATCGCCTCGTCTGGGATGGACATGGTCTTGCCGTACATGTCGCCCGGCTGATCCTCGACGCCAATGTAGTTCCCGAGCGATTGGCTCATCTTCTGCGTGCCATCGGTGCCGACGAGCAACGCGTGGGTCATGATCGACTGCGGCGGCTTACCCCACTGCTCCTGCAGATCGCGGCCGACCAGCAGATTGAACTTCTGGTCGGTTCCGCCGATCTCGCAATCCGCATCGATCACGACGGAGTCGTACCCCTGCAGCAGCGGGTACATCAGCTCTTGGAGCGAGATCGGCGTCTGCGAGGCGTAGCGCTTTGAGAAATCGTCGCGCTCCAGAATCTGCGCGAGCGTCGCGCGTGATGCCAACTCGAGTAGACCGTTGGCGCCGAGCTCCCCCAGCCACTCCGAGTTGTGGCGGATCTCGATGCGATCCATGTCGAGGATCTTGGCGAACTGGCGCATGTAGTCGGCCTCGTTTGCCTTGATCTGTTCGACCGTCAGCATCGGACGTGTCTTCGACTTGCCGGACGGGTCGCCGACGCGCGCGGTGAAGTCGCCGATGATCAGGACCGGCAGGTGGCCAGCGTCCTGGAAGGCGCGGAGCTTGGACAGCACGACCGACCAGCCGAGCGTGACGCTGCCCGCGGTCGGGTCGACACCAAGCTTGATGCGCAAGGGGCGCCCGGCCGCCGTTGCCTCCGCGAGACGCTTCGCGAGCGCGCCCTCGGGGAGTACATCGACGGCGTTGCGCAGCAGTGGGCGAAGGTAATCCGACATGCAGCACCGGAGAATACCCACGCCGGCGGTGCCGGTGCGGGATACCATGGGCATGCGCTCACGTAGGCGCCCGCACCATGGCACGACGCAAACCGACTCTCCGCCGCTACGGACGCCTCGTCCTCGAACTGCCGGACCAGCCCGGTCCCGTCGACGATCCCCGACGCCGACACTGGCGTTGGCTGCGCGTCTCCGTCATCGCCTTCCTCATCGGCCTCGTCTTCGCGTCCGCCGCGACGTACGGGTTCGTCACCGCCATCACGACGAATCTGCCGGATCTACGACAGTTCGACGGGCGAACCACGAGCCTCGCGCAGGATGGATCGATCTGGGTGACCGGCGAGACCGGCACCCCCCGGCGCATCGCCATCCTCCGCTCCGACCAGTCGCGTGTGATCGTCCAGAGCAGCGGCATTTCGAAGGTCATGAAGGACGCCGTCGTCGCCGTCGAGGACAAGCGCTTCTACGCCCACAACGGCGTCGACCTCCCCGGTATCGCCCGCGCGCTGGTCAACCGCTTCTCCTCGGGCACCAACGAGGGCGCCAGCACGATTACCCAGCAGCTCGTCAAGAACACCTATCTGACCAACACACAGACGGTGCAGCGCAAGGTCCGCGAGGCGTCGCTCGCCTGGCAGCTCGAGCAGCGCTGGTCCAAGGACAAGATCCTCACCGCGTACCTCAACACCGTCTACTTCGGCCACAACACCTACGGCGTCGAGAGCGCGTCGAAGTACTACTTCGGCACCCCGGCCAAGAATCTCGACCCGGCCGACTCGGCGTTGCTCGCCGCCGTCCTCAAGTCGCCGACGACGTACGACCCGATCAACAACCCTGATGCTGCGCTCGCGCGCCGCAATCTCGTACTCCAGACGATGGCTGACCAGGGCTTTATCGATGCCGACACCGCCGCGGTCGAACAGGGACGTCGCCTGCTGCCCATTACGCGCACCGAGCCGAAACCGCTCGACACCAAGTACCCGTACTGGGTGCAATTCATCACCGAGCAGCTGGTCAACCGCTTCGGCACTGCGCAGACCTTCGGCGGCGGCATGAAGGTCATCACCTCGCTCAATCTGCATCAGCAGCAGCTGGCCGAACAGGCCTTGCAGACGCAGCTGACCTCGCAGGGCAAGCGCATGCCTCAGGGCGCAATCGTCTCCATCGATCCGCGCTCCGGCGACGTGCTGGCGATGGCCGGAGGCAAGCCCTACTCCGCGCGACACCAGTTCAACGTTCCCGCCGACGGACACCGCCAGCCGGGCTCGTCGTTCAAGCCGTTCGTCTACCTCGCCGCGTTGGAGAAAGGTGTGCGCCCCTCCACCACCTTCCACAGTTCCAAGCAGCTGTTCGATCTCGGCGGCGGCCAATTCTGGTACGTCGTCAACTCCGAGGATTCCTACGGCAAGGACCTCAACCTGAACGAGGCGCTGGCGCTGTCTGACAACACGGTGTTCGCGCAGTTGACGATGCTCATCAAGCCGTCGATCGTGGCCGACGTCGCACACCGTCTGGGTATCCTGGCACCGATCGACGAAGGGCAGCCAGCCATCGGCCTCGGCGGCCTGTTCGTCGGCGTCACGCCGCTCGAGATGGCCCACGCCTACGCCACGATTGCCAACAACGGTCAGCGCGTCGGCGGCTCGATCCTATTTCACACGCCCGACTCGGGCATCACCGACCCGTCGATGGAGCCCGTTTCGATCAAGCGCATCCAATTCCCCGATGGCAGGGAGTACGTCAACACGCCGGTCGCCGTCCAGGCGGTACCGAAGGACGACGCGCTCGAGGTGACACAGGCCATGAAGGGCGTGATTGCCTACGGCACGGGTGTCAACGCGAAGATCTACCGCCCCGCAGCCGGCAAGACTGGCACGACGTCGGACTTCAAGGACGCGTGGTTCGTGGGCTCGACGCCACAGCGCACCACGTCGGTATGGGTCGGCTACGAGAATCCTGCCCGCCCGATGAGGACGCAGTACAACGGCTCTCCCGTCTTCGGCGGTACGTATCCCGCCCTGATCTGGTCGGACTTCATGACGAACGCCATGCGGGGACAGGACCGCGAGGACTGGGAGACGCCCATCGGCGTGCCGTCGATTCCCGTGTCGGTCGATCCACGCACCAACGAGCGCGTGCCGCCCGGCTGCAAGTACGCGCAGGTCGTCGTATGGGCGGAGTCGCTGGCGCCGCTCGACATGGGGCCGTGTGAGTCCAACTTGATCTCCGTGGCCGACTTCTCCGCTGCCAACAAACGCAAGGCCAATTCCCTCGCCACGGGCTCGGGCCTCCAGATCCGCTTCCAGTACCGCCCGGCACAGCCAGGCGAGAAGCCCGGCACCGTCGTCGCACAGTCGCCAGCACCGCTGACCGCCGTCGAATCGGGCAGCGTCGTGACGCTGATTATCGCGCGCAAGATCCCCTCGATTCTCGTGCCCAACGTTGTCGCCACCGCGAATCAGCCGAGCCTGACGGAAGGCGCCATCGCCCGACTCCAGGCGGCGCAGTTCCGCGTGATCATCGTGGACCAGCAGGATGCCGAGGGTCTGCCGCTCGGATCCGTCGTCGCCCAAAGCCCCTCCCCCGGCAAGCCGTCTCCGCTCGGCTCCGTGATCACGATCTCCACGAGTGGCGACTACACGGGATCCCTGGTGCCGAACGTGGCGGGCAAGACCGTGGAAGAGGCGCGTACCGCACTCGAGAAGGAGGGACTTGTCGCGGGTGCGATCAACGCCGATGGACTCCTGAACCCCGCAGATCGCGTGTTCAGCATCGAGCCCTCGCCGAACAGCAAGGTCCCGCGAGGAACCAAGATCACGCTCTACGTCTCGCCGTTCTAGGGCTTGACCGCGGCGCTGTAGAGCCGCGACCGCAGCAGCCGGCCCCGCGACGTCAGCTCGTCCTTCGCCCAGACCAGCCGTCCTGCGCCGAAGGCTGGATCCGTGAGGCGTGCCTCGGCGCGCGGGACCGAGGTGACCCGACCAGACTTCCCGGAGGCGAGGTCCACTACCCACAGCTCGTCGTTAGCGCCGCCCTTGCCACCGCGCATGCGCACCGCGACGCGCGTGCCGGCGACGGATGGTCGCGTCACCTCAAACGGGTCACGCTTGCCAAAGGGAACTGACGTGAGCAGCGTCCGCGGCGCGCCGTCGAGACCGTAGGCCATCAACGCTGTCCGCTGACGCCCCTTCGCGAGTGTTCGACGAATGGCCACGACCGTGCCGTCATCGGCCAAGGCGACCGAGTAGACCGTGGCGACGGCGGTACTCGGTTCCGCTACCCGCGTTGAGACCGCACCGCTGGCGTCGCGGTAGCCAAGCAGCCTGCCGCCGACAGTCGCCTTTGCAGCCCACGCCACCCCGGCCGCGCTGGCCGCGATGGACGTGATCTCGCCGCCCGCCTGCTCGGCGGTGACGAGCGTCGCCGCAGCCCCACCCGTATTGGGCGCGCTGTAGATGATGTTGTTATCGACCCACACGATGCGCGTACCCGCAGTCGCGATCAGGTGTGGGGTCGAAATCTCGTGGGGATCGGTCTGATCTTCGGCGACCACGTTCGACGCGCCCGCGGCGGTGACGTTGGCGACATAGCCCCCCGTCCCGGGGAAGGCCACGGCGTAGGCGAAGGTGCCATCACCCTCGGTGACCGGCCCTTGCACCGTGTTGCAGGGCATCGTCGTACAAGGCTCGTGCACCACGGGAATGGTCTTGCCGGCCGAGCGGACGAGGAGCCGATCGCCACGAAACGCTGCGACCGCCCGAACGTCACCATCCTCCTTGGCAACTTCCAACCACGCGAAGTCGCCCGCGCCGATCGCGGGTGCGGCGATCCACGCGGCCGTCGTGGAGTACGCCACCACGGGCGTCGAAACGAACGCTGCCATGGAGCTCAGACTACCGGCGGATCCGCCAGAACGGCGGCCAATGCTGCGGCGACGCGCTCTTGTTGCTCAAGCGTGAGGTTGCCGAAGAACGGCAGTGCCAGCGCGCGGGCCGAGATCGCCTCGCTGACGGGGAATTCGCCGTCGCGATGCCCGCGCCCGCGGTAGAACGGCTGCAGGTGAATCGACGGCAGGTACGGCTTGGACGCAACGCCGCGGTCTGCCAGGAGGCCGATCACCCCGTTCCGGTCGACGCCGGGCTCGAGCAGCACGGTGTAGACGAACCAGGAGCGGACATCGCCCTCGACCACGCTCGGCAGCGTGACGCCGGGGATACCGGCCAGCAGCGTCGTGTAGCGATCCGCCACCGCCGTGCGCTTGCCGAGAATCTCGTCGAGCCGCTCCACCTGAGCCAACCCGACGGCAGCCGAAAGATCGTCCATGCGGTAGTTCCAGCCGAGCCGATCGTGTTCGAGCCATGCACCCGAATCTGCGCGGCCCTGGTTGCGCAGGCTGAGGATGTCCTCGTAGACGTCGTCATCGTCGGTGGTGATGAGGCCGCCCTCGCCCGTCGTCATCTGCTTGTTCGGATAGAACGCGAAGACCGTCGGCGACCCGTGGGTGCCAATCTTCTTGCCCTGCCGCATGGCGCCGAGCGCCTCGGCGCCGTCTTCCACAATCGCCAGCCCGTGTTTGGCGGCGATCGCGGAGATCACCTCGATGTTGCACGGCAGGCCGAAGATGTGGACGGGAACGATGGCCTTCGTGCGCGGCGTGATGGCCGCCTCAAGCGCTGCCGGATCAATGTTGAACGTGACCGGATCGATGTCCGCAAACGCCACGTCGGCGCCCGCATGTAACGCGCAGTTGGCCGACGAGATGAACGAGAACGGTGACGTGATCACCTCGTCGCCCGGACCGACCCCCGCTCGCACGAGTCCGAGGTGCAGACCCGCCGTGCCGCTTGACACCGCAGCCGCGTGCTTCGTGCCGACCCAGTCGGCGAAGGCGCGCTCGAAGCGCGGCCCCATCGGACCGAGCGAGAGCACGCCTGAGTGCAGCACCTCGAGGACGAGCTCCTCCTCGCGCGGGCCGACGTCCGGCTGCGCGAGTGGAATCGACTCGCCGATGGGGCTCACGCGCCCGTCGGGTACTCGAGGTACGTCTTCGACAGCTCGTGCTTGCCGTGCACCGTCGCGAAGAAGATGTCCTGAATCTGCTGCGTGATCGGACCCTTGCCGATCTCGTGATCGTCGAGCGACGCGACCGGGGTAACTTCAGCGGCCGTACCCGTCAGGAACACCTCGTCGGCGAAGTAGAGCTCGGCGCGCGTGAGCTCTCGCTCGATCGTCTCGATGCCGATCGTCTCGGCCATCTCCATCACCGCGTGGCGCGTGATTCCGGGCAGACACGAAGCGCTGATCGGCGGCGTGTAGAGCTTGCCGTTCATCACCGCGAACACATTCTCGCCGGAGCCATCGGCAATCAGACCGACCTCGTTGAGGAGAATCGCCTCGTCGTAGCCGTGCTTGAGCGCCTCCATCTTGGCGAGCTGCGAGTTGAGGTACTGACCCGAGGCCTTCGCGGTCGCCGGGATCATGTTCGGGCCGATGCGGCGCCAGGAGGAGATCATGCAGCGGATGCCGTTCTGGATCGCCTCGTCACCGAGGTAGGCACCCCACTTCCAGACCGCGATCATCGTGTGCACCGGACACTTGAGCGGGTTGACACCCATCTCGCCCGCACCGCGGAAGACCAGTGGGCGGATGTAGCAGGACGGCAGGTTGTTGGCCTTGATCGTCTCGTGGATCGACTCACCGATCTGCGCATCGGAGTACGGGATCTCCATGTAGTACTGCTCGGCAGAGCGGCGCAGGCGTGCGACGTGGTCGCTGAGATGAAAAACGGCGGGGCCGCGGTCGGTCTCGTAGGCGCGGATCCCCTCGAAGACGCCCGAGCCGTAGTGCAGGGCGTGCGTCAGAACATGGACCGTCGCGTCCTCGTAGTCGATGAGCTCTCCGTCGAACCAGATCTTGTCGGACTGCATGCGCTTCTCTCCCGTCTGTACGCCCGTGCATGGTACCCGCGCCTGCGGGTTTCGCGCACCGCTACGCGCTGAGGCGCTCACGCAGGAGACCCTGCAGCGCCTTGGCGTCGGCGCGGCCGCCGCTCTGCTTCATGCACTGGCCGACCAGAAAGCCGACTACCTGCTCGCGTCCGCCCTTGAAGGCCTCAACCTCGTCGGGGTGGGCGGCGAGGACGGCGTCGATGATCTCTCCGAGGGCATCGTCGCCGCCAACTTGGGCCAGATCGCGGTCTGCCACGACCCCAGCAGCAGTCGCTGCGGAATCTTCGACGAGCGCGCCGAAGACCTCCTTCGCGGCCGTCTGGTTGATCGTGCCATCCACGACCAGGCCGATCAGCTCGGCGAGACGCTGCGGCGTGACGGGGCTCTCGGCAGCCGAGAGATTGTCGGCGTTAAGGTGCGCCTGCAACTCGCCCATCACCCAGTTCGACGCCACCTTGATATCGCCGGTGCGCGAAGCGAGATCGTCGAAGTACGCGGCGAGCTCCGTGTCGGTAGCGAGCACCAGAGCGGTGGCCTCGACGATCCCGGCTGCTGACAGACGCTCGAAGCGCGCGACCGGCAGCTCGGGGAGGTCGGCCGCCAGCGCGGCGAGCGACGCCTGGTCTTGCGTCACGGGCAGGAGGTCAGGCTCGGGGAAGTAGCGGTAGTCGTGCGCCTGCTCTTTCGAGCGCAGCGACGACAGGGTGCCGCTCGCCGGATCGAAGTGCAGGGTCTCCTGCTCGATCGTCTCTCCGGCCTGCAGCATGCTCAGCTGGCGCTCAAGTTCGGCCTCGACACCGCGCTCGAGGAACCGGAAGGAGTTCATGTTCTTGAGCTCGGTCTTGGTGCCGTACTCGGTCGAGCCGATGGGGCGAATCGAGACGTTGGCGTCGGCGCGCAGCGAGCCCTTCTCCATGTCGCACTCGGACGCCCCGATCGCGACGACGGTGGCACGCAGCAGCGTGAGGAACCGGCGCGCGTCCTCGGGCGAGCGAATGTCGGGCTCCGTGACGATCTCGAGCAGCGGCGTGCCAACACGATTGAAATCGACGACCGAACCAGCCGAGCCGGAGATGCGGCCGCTGTCGCCGCCCGCGTGGATCATCTTGGCGGCGTCTTCCTCGAGGTGGGCGCGCGTGATGCGCACCTCGAAGCCGTCGGCACCCGGCACGCGGAACATACCCTCGGCACACAGCGGTTGGTCGTACTGGCTGATCTGGTACGCCTTCGGGCTGTCGGGATAGAAGTACTGCTTGCGGCTGAACTCGCTGGTGTCGGGGATCCGGCACCCGAGCGCGAGGCCCACGCGGGCCGACTGGCGCACCGCCTCGGCGTTCGCCACCGGCAGGGCACCAGGGTGCGCGAGGCAGACGAAGCAGACGTTGGTGTTGGGCTCATCGCCGAACTGGTTTGGACACGAGCAGAACATCTTCGAGTTCGTGTTGAGCTGCACGTGGATCTCGAGGCCGATCACGGCCTCGTAGCCGTCCTTCTGCCAAGGCGTACTCATAGGCCACCCCGCATCGCCGCCGGTACGAAGTCGAACTGGTGCTCGGCCTCGAATGCCGCACCGAGGCGCAGCAGCAGGTTCTCCGAGTACGCCGGTCCGATGATCTGCAGGCTGCTCGGCAGGCCATCACTCAGGCCATTCGGCAGCGACAACGCCGGAATGCCGGCGAGGTTGACGGGCAGCGTGAAGATGTCGTTGGCGTACATCGCGAGCGGATCGTCGAGCCGCGCACCAATCGGGAAGGCCGTGGTGGGCGCGGTCGGCAACAGGATCGCGTCGACGTTCGCAAAGGCGTTGTCGAAGTCCTGGCGGATCAGCGTGCGGACGCGCTGGGCCTGCACGTAATAGGCGTCGTGGTACCCGGCCGACAAGGCGTAGGTGCCGATCATGATGCGGCGCTTGACCTCAGGTCCGAAGCCCGCATCGCGCGTGGCTTCGTACATCGAGCGGATGTCCTTCCCGTCGACGCGCAGTCCGTAACGCACGCCGTCGAAGCGCGACAGGTTGGCGGAGGCCTCGGCCGGCGCGATCACGTAATACGCGGCGAGGCCATGCCGGGAGTACGGCAGCTCGACGCCGACGATCTCCGCTCCGAGGTTCTTCGCGATCGCCAGTGATTCGTCGAAGCGGGCGCGAATACCGGGCTCGACGCCCTCCTCGAGCTCGGCCCACGGCACACCGAAGCGGACGCCGTCGAGGCGCCCTGCCTCGGGCACCTGGATCGGCTCGCGCGGTCCGGTGCACGTCGCGTCGTTGGGCGAGTCCTTGGCGATCACCTGCTGCAGCAGTGCGGCATCTCGGACGGTGAGCGCCATCGGGCCGACCTGCTCGAGCGAGCACGCAAAGGCGATCACGCCGAAGCGCGACACCGTGCCATAGGTGGGCATCAGGCCGACGAGTCCGCAGAAGGCGGCGGGCTGGCGGATCGAGCCGCCGGTATCGGTACCAAGTGACCACGGCGCACAGCCGGAGGCTACGACAGCAGCCGAGCCGCCGGACGAGCCGCCGGGGACGCGCGTGAGATCCCACGGGTTGCGCGTGGGGCCGTAGGCCGAGTGCTCGGTCGACGAGCCCATGGCGAACTCATCAAGGTTGGTCTTGCCGAGGCTGACGAGACCGGCCTCGTTACCACGCGCGACGACGTCGGCATCCTGGATCGGCACGAAGCCCTCGAGGATCTTCGAACCGGCGGTCGTGGGTACGTCCTTCGTAGACAGCAAATCCTTGTAGGCGATCGGCACGCCGCTGAGCGCATCGCCGCCGCTCGCATCCTGCGCGCGAGCCGCTGCGAGCGTGCGCTCGGGATCGACGTGCAGATACGAGTGGACGTCGTCGTCGACTGCGGCGATCCGATCGAGGTACGCCTGCGCGAGTTCCTCGGAGGTGCACTCCCCCGCCCGCAGCAGGCCCATGGCGCGCTCGGCGGTGAGACCAATGACGTCGATGTCGGCCACCTAGGCTCCGATCGGCGGCACGCGAAAGCCATCCGCGGTCGGATCGGGCGCGTTGCGCAGTGCCTCGTCGCGGGACACGCCGGGGCGTGACACGTCGGGGCGCAGCGAATCGGCGTTCTCGTGCGAATGCTTGGTCGGCGGCACGTCGGCGATCGGGAGTGCGGCGATCGTGTTGACGTGCCCCAGAATGCTGGTCAGTTCACGACCAAGACGCTCGACCTCGGCGTCATCGAGCCCAAGCCGAGCGAGCGTGGCGACGTGGCGCACCTCATCCGGGGTCAGCTCGATGTCGGACATCTGGTCCTCAGTGGCCGGCAGAGCGCTCGGCTGCCTCGATGGTGTTCTTGAGCAGCATCGCGATCGTCATCGGACCAACGCCACCGGGGACCGGCGTAATCAGCCCGGCCTTCGGCTGCACGGCGTCGAAGTCGACGTCGCCGCAGAGGCCCTCCGGCAGGCGGTTGATGCCGACGTCGATCACGACGGCGCCGTCCTTAATGCAGTCGGCCCCGATCATCTTCGGGCGACCGACGGCGGCGACGAGGATGTCGGCCTGGCTGCAGATGCCCGGCAGGTCCTTCGTGCGCGAGTGGCAAATCGTGACGGTGCAGTCTTCTTTCAGCAGGAGGAGTGCCTGCGGCTTGCCGACGATCTCGGAGCGGCCGACCACAACGGCGTGCGCGCCCTTCATCTCGACGCTATAGGCCTTGAGCAGCTCGATGCAGCCGGCAGGCGTGCAGGGCAGCGGACCAGGCTGGAGCGTCATCAGACGACCCATCGCGTCGGCGGTGAGGCCGTCGGCATCCTTGTCAAACGGGATGCGGTTGAGCGCAGCATCGGTGTCGAGGTGATCCGGCAGCGGCATCTGCACGATCATTCCGTGGATCGCCGGGTCGTTCGCGACCTCGTCGATCTGCGCGTGGAGCTCGTCCTGCGTGGTCTCCCGCGGCATCACGATCTCCAGGGAATGCATCCCGGCCTCGTGACACGCCTTGTGCTTGTTGGCGACGTAGACCTGCGACGCAGGGTCCTCGCCGACGATGATCACCGCGAGCCCGGCGAGGATGCCGGTCTCGTCGTGGAGCTTCTTCGTGCGCTCCGCTACTTCCGCGCGAACCTTCGCCGCGACTGCCTTGCCATCGATCAGATTGTCCATGGGCTTAGGGTACCGACGCGGGTCGCCGCGCGACTCAGTCGCCGGTGCGGATGAACTGGATGCGCCCGACCGACGTGGTCTTCTCCGGGGCGTCCCACGGAGCGACGGTGACATCGCAGACCGCGAGCGTGCGCCCGGCACGCAGGCAGCGGCCCGTCACCTTGAGCGGCGCGAGATCGGCCATGCGCAGGAAGTCGCTGCGGAGATCGACCGCTACCCACGTCGCGGGCGCCTTGGCCATCACCGCGTACCAGCCCGCGGTGTCCACCAGCGTGGCGAGTGTACCGCCGTGCAGCATCGGCGGCTCGACGTAGCCGAGCGCAGCGTGCGTGGGATCGAGGCGCATGACGATGTCATCGCCGTCGCGGCCGACATAGGACAGGCCAATCGCGTCGTCGAGGGGCGAGTTCTCGTGGTCCTTCAGCGGGTCATCCATGGGTGCAGCCTAGCCGCCGGCGTGGCAGACTCTGCACCAGTACCCCAGGAGGATCTGATGGCGCACAACTCGACCGCATTCAACGACCCGCTGACCATGGAGCTCGACGTCGTGGGTCCCAAGCCCAATCCGACGCAGGGCGAGCCCGTGGAGTCCGTCAAGGTGCTGTTCGAGGATGCCCAGATCGAAGCCGGCGTCTGGGAGTGCACCCCCGGCATCTTCCCCTCCAAGCGCGAGGGCTTCCGCGAGGCCGTCACGATCATCAAGGGCAAGGGCATTCTGCGCGACGCCGACGGCAACGAGACGCCCTTTGCGGCCGGCTCCGCTGTGGCCATCCCCGAAGGCTGGTCGGGCGAGTGGGAAATTCAGGAGACGACGCGGAAGGTCTACGTCGTCTCGTTCACCGAGCCGCGCTCGTAACGGCTCGGCAGCGGGCATGCCGTGCCCTCGGGCCGCCGGCGCTTCGCGATCTGCGCGTATCCCAGTGATCCGAGTTCGTGCAGGCCGGGAATGTAGAGCGCCCATGCGCCGAGCGCGCCCAACGGTGTGCGGATAGCGATTGACCTGACTGCGTCGATGCCGAGCGCAACGTCGCCGCTCGGAAAGCGCACACGCAATCCGTCGCCGAGCTGCCCGCGACCGATCTCCGGATAGCACTCGACCGCGATCGAGTACCCCATGTCGTCCAGACGGCGTAGCCAGTCCAGCCGCCGCACCCAGCGGACACTGTTGCGGCACATACCGCACGTGTCGTCGTAAACCACGATCGGGCGCATGTCCCTCAGTTCGCGTCGGCGCCGACGGGAGACCACTCGCGCCCAACGTTCTGCGCTGCACTCCCGATCAGATCGACGAAACGCTCTCGGTCTTGCAACTCGACGGGGAAGGCCGGCACCCAGGCGATCTGCCCGACGCCCTCGAGGTCTCGCATTGCCTCCGCGGTGGCCCAGTGGAGATCAGGCCCGATCCGTACGTCGACTGCACCGGCCTGGGCTAAGAGTGGTGCCACCGTCGCCGCAGCAGGGCCGATCAGGACAACGCGCTGTGCCGCGCGTGCGAACTCAACGCAGGCATCGCGTAGCAATCGCTGCTCGGCCGGCGACGCGTGGACTGGACCATTGTCCATGTCGACCAGACCACCAACGATCAACACCGACGAGCGATCGGGAAGCGACTGGACAAAGGCCTTGGCCTTGCTGGGTGTGGCTGCCATGCCGTTGTGAAAGATCGCTACGTCGCCAGTTCTGCCGATGCACTCGCCGCGCCAAGCAGGCATGACGAAGGAGTCGATGTCCTCCTGCTCGACGTCCGCGCCAAGGGCATCGCGTACGACGGCGACGGCGCAGGCCACGTTCGATCGAAGATGTGGTGCCACGCGACTGGCCTGGGCAAGCGGCTCCATTGCATTGAACCGGATCACGCGCACCCCCTCGCGGGGCACGAGTGCCGAGGCGTCGTCGGGGAGCACCGCGGTGTCGCCGGGCTCTTGGTGGATCAGGATGCGCTGCTTCGTGGCGAAGTAGCGCCCCTCACCCCCATGCAGTTCCGCGTGATCCGCGCCAAGTGACGTAACGACCGCGGTGCCTGGGCTCGAGGCCATGTACGCGAGATGCGTGCTGGTCAACTCGACGATGAGAACGTCCGGAGCACGCCCCTCAACGAGATCGGCAAGCGTGTCGGCACTCGGCCACGCGTTCTCGGCGCGTCCCGTCGGTGGGATCACAACGTCCCAGCCGTCTGCGTCGAGGAGATGGGCGATCAGTCTCGCTGTCGTCGTCTTGCCCGCAGTGCCCGTCACGCCGATTACCGGCGTAGGCCACTCGTGCAGGATGAGATCGGCCAGGCAACCGACCGGAATGCCACGTTCTCGTGCCTGCACCACGTGCGACGCGGTCTCGGGCGTCCAGCAGTCGACCAGCAGCAGCTCGGCGCGTTGTGCGGCGGCGGCGCGCTCATGGACCAACGTGCAGCCTTCTGGAAGTTCGACCTCTGGCGCGTGGTCGGCGATCCACACATCGGCACCACGGTCGCGCAGCACCACTGCCAACGCAGCACCATCCCGATCCAGTCGATCGAGCACCACCCGTCGACCCGCGACCTGCTCCTCCGCGTAGGGATTCACCGGCTGTCAGCTTTCTTGGTGCGCTGCGTCATGCCGATCTCCTCAGGGTGAGCGCATTCCCGGAGACCACTCGGGTCTCCGGGGTGCGAGAGGCGACGACCAGAATCGAACTGGTGTGGACGGCTTTGCAGGCCGCTGCCTAGCCACTCGGCCACGTCGCCGGACCGCGACAGACTAACGCGACTCGTCGCCTGCCGGGCTACCCCACGACGGGCAGCGGACGCCCGGGAGTGACCCGCACACGCGACAACGGCGAGATGAAGCGTCGTGCGGTGGCGTTGTCGGCTCTGACGGTGATCGCGAAGCCCGTGGTCCGCGCCGCCATGGCGCGCAACGTGACGCGGTAGTCACGCGTGGAGACCCGCACGGCGTTGCGCCGAGCCACCGGCGCCGTGAGCGTGCCCACGATGTAGCAGACCTCGCCGCGGCGATGGGTGCCGCCGTGGGCGTCGACGAGCTCGAAGCCAGATGGGATCGCCACACACGCGGTCACCCCGCTCGCGCCCGCCGTGCCGACGTTGCGCACGTTGAGATGGAGTGTGACCTGCTGGCCGAACCGCAGCGTGCGTCGGGAGGGTGTGATCACCGCCCGGAGAATCGGCGCGCCGGCGTCGGCGGCCGGTGTCGCAGCCGGGGTCGACGTCGTCGCGGCAGCTGGAGTCGGCGGCGGCGGCGCGCCCGGCGTCACCGCGTTCGACGGCCCGGACTCCTGCGAGACGCCGCGCGTGGACGTGCTGTCGGCGATGACGGTGAACGTGTACGCCGTGCCATTGGTGAGTCCGGTGATCACGCACCGCAGCGGACCGGACGTCCACACGCACTGCCGTGTCGGGTCCTCCACCGCGGTCACGGTGTACCGCTCGGCGCCGGCGACCGTCGACCAGGAGACCGTTGCACTCGACTCACCCGCGGCAGCCGTCGGTGCGCCCGGGGTGGCCAGCCAGAGGTAGAGCGGCTGGGCCTGACCCGACGTGTACTCCCATTCCGGTGCACTCGGTGTCGGCACCGTGAAGTCGAAACCGGAGGAGGCGAGCGCATGCACGCGCACGCCGGGGTCGCTGCCCGACAGATAGTGATCGAACGCGTCCGCGTCGATCAACGTCGGCGGGTCGCCGAGGAACCAGACGTCGCGCAGCGCATCGCCGTACAGCGCGTACTGGTAGATGTCGGTGACCGAGGCGGGGATCGTGAGGCTCGCGAGCTGATCCGCAGCGTTGAAGAGATTCGGACGGAGCGCGGTGAACAACGGATTCGTGGGAAGCGTGATGCTCGTCACGCCGGACGAGTCGAACGCACCTTCACCGATATCGGTGACCCGGTCCGGCAGCACCAGACGGGTGAGGTTCGACGTGCCGCTGAAGGCGTTGTTGCCGATGGTCAGCGGGGTGACGCCGTCCGGCAGCATGATGCTCGCGACCGCGCTGCCGGAGAACGCATTGTCACCGAGATGCGCCACACCGGCGGGGATCGTGATGGTCGTGATCCCCGTGTCCTCGAATGCGTGGTCGCCGATCGACGTGACTCCGCTCGGCAAATCGAGGCTCAACACCCCGGAACCGTTGAACGCATCGTCGCCGATCGACGTGACTCCGCTCGGAATCGTCAGGCTCGTGAGGTTGACGGTGCTGCCGAAGAGGTTGCTCTCGATCGTCGTCAGCCCACTCGGCAGCGTCACGCTCGCCACGCCAGAATTGTAGAAGGCACCCGAGCCGATCGACGTGACGCTGTTCGGCACCACGACGCTCCCGAGCGATTGGGCGCTGGAGAAGGTCCCGTCGCCGATGGTCGTCACCGTGGACGGGATCGTGATCGAGGCGATACCGGAGAGGAGGAACGCCTCGTCGCCGATCGACGTCACGCCGCTCGGCAGCACGATGCCCGTCAGCGCGTCCGTCTGGTAGAACGCTCTGGCACCGATGGTGAGGCTGCCTGACGGCGGAGCGAACGTCACCGTCGTGAGCGTGATGTGCCCAGGGGACTGCGCGAACGCCCGGTCGCCGATAGAGGTCAACGATGAAGGAAGGGACACCGAAGTGATCGGGCGGTTTTCGAACACCCCCGGATTGAGCTGCGTGGGGCTAGCGATGGCAGTCACGCCAGCGGGGATCGTGATCGTGCCCGAGCAGTCCGGTGAACTCGCGGTGACCGTGGTCCCGTCGACCGTGAAGGTCCCCGTGCCGCCGCAGCTGACCGCTGCCGCTGCCGCCACGCCCGGTGCGGCAGCGCACGCGAGCGCGACGAGTCCGACGACCACGAGCCGGCGAATGCCGGCAGCTCCCCGCAGATTTACCACGCGCTGTTTGTACCAGCCGGCAGCGGTGCCGCTCGACAAAAACGAGAGAAAACCGAACCGGCCGAGCGTTACCCGAATGCACGGGTGGCTCGTTCGCTGCTACAGCGACTCGGCCAGCGCCCGTTCCAGAACCAGGCTCGGCGGCATGCGCGACATGCCCTTCATGGCCGCGTCGGCCTCGTGCATGCGGCTCATCGCGCGGCTGGCGTCCATCGGCGTCCAGTGACCGACGGCGACGAGCATCTTCTGGGCGCGAAACGGCGCGACGCCGAGCTGCTTGGCGAGTTGCTCTTTGCTGGGACGCCCGTCCTCCGCCAGTTCCACCGTGCGCCGCACGAGCTCAACATGGCGCGTGATCTGCGGGAGGACGCGGTGTGGCTCGACGTCACCGGCGAAGAGCTTGGTTAGTTCGCGCACCGCAGTGCGACGATCGCGCTGGGTGATCGCATCGAGCAGCGCCCACGGCGCATCGTCATGGCGCGCGGCGACCATCGTCTCGACGATCGCGACGTCGATCTGCTCGCCATTCGCGAAGGTCGACAGCTTCTCGAACTCGCCCGTGATCTCTTCCGGGTGGTCGCCCACGAGCTCGGTGAAGCGCATCATCGCCTCGGGATCGAGCTTGACGCCCATGCGCTCGGCCTCCTGGCGCGCGAAGACCGCGCTCTTGGGGGCTTCGAAGAGCAAGATCGCGTTCTTGCCTCCTGCCTTTGCGACAGCCTTGAACAGCGGGTCGTCCTTCGGCCAGACCGGCTTCTTGGGGTCACTCGGGGCATCGATCACGATGACCAGCGTTGTCGCAGGACTCGCGTTCTCAACGTAGGCGACGAGGGGATCAAGGCGACCGGCGCGACGCGGCTTGACCCACGCATCGCAGCCTTCGACGATTACGAGGCGCTGATCGACGAACAGCCCCTGCTGCTGACAGGCATTCGCGACATCGCCTGGATCGCAGGCCGAGGCATCGAAGTGCTCGATCGCGTCGGCACCGAAGCGCTCCTTGAGACGCTCGAGCGCGCGCCGGACCTTCCCGCGGTCGGTCCCACCGAGGAGGTACACGGGAGCGAGGGCGGTCTCGGACACGCCTCCATCCTAGTGCCGCCGTCGCGCCGCGAGCGCTCCCACGCCGATGGCCACGAACGTCGGAAGGAGCCAGACGGGTGTCGCAGCCGCGAGGCCAGCGCCGATCCACGCACACTGGAGGATCCACGCGGCCGGCCAGCGGGAGCACCACGCAAGTCCCGCGCCGGCGGCGGGCGCGATCGGTGTAGCCAGCGTGGCCAGGAGTGCACCCCATAGCGCCAGTGGCACAGCCGGGGCCGCGAGAAGATTGGCCGGCACTGCAGCGAGGATGGTGGCACGACCGAAATGCCACCACGAGATGGGCGCCGTGGCGATGGTTGCCGCTGTGGTGACGGCGATTGCGCCGACCAGAAGCTCCGGCACGCCCGATGCCTGCGCCCACGGACGAATACGTGGCGCCACGAGCAAGATGCCTGCCACGGCTGCAAATGAGAGCTGCAGACCGGGATCGAGAATCGCATACGGATTCCAGGCGAGCAGGAGGCCAAGGGCGAGTCCGAGCGCCCGCCAGGCGTCACGCGGCCGACCCAACAGCCAGACCAGGCAGCCGATGATGCCCGCGATGCCCGCGCGGACGACGCTCGCAGAGCAGCCGACCACCCCTACGTAGAGCGCGATCACCCCGAGGGCGATCCACATTGCCTGCCGCCGTGTGCCACCCGCGATCCAGACCAGAGCAACGACCAGCACCACGAGAAGCGCGACGTTGCCGCCACTGACGGCGAGCAGATGCGCGAGCCCCGACGCGCGAAACGCCTCAACCGCGGGCTGACTCATCCCCGCGCTGCCGCCGAAGGCCAGGCCGATATCGACCTGGGCAGCGTCGTCATGCCCGGCCGGCGCGAGTGCCGCCAGCGCCCGGGCACGAACACGATCGGTGAGCCCCCAGAGGCCACCGCGCGTGCCCTCGGTCTGCACGTCCCGGAGGCGCAGAACGGCATGCACTCCCTGATGTGCCAGCCACGCCCGCTCGTCGAAACCATCCCGCGGCCCGCGTGGTCGCTCGAGTGATCCACTGACGCGCAAGACGCTGCCGCGATCCGGCCCGGTCTTCTGGGCCAGTCGCAACAGCACCGGACCACCCTCCGCACCGAGCACACGTCCGAGTGCGATCCGGCCAAAGCCTCCCCCGTGCCACGGCTCATCAACCACAACGTGGGCATCAACGAGCGCGTGCCCCACCCGCGCCGCGAGCGGATCGGCGTCGAGCACCTGAAGGCGGGCCGTGCCGACGACGCAGCCACCGATGAGCGCAGCGACAAGCAAGGCGGATGCCGCTCGCGCACATCCCAGACATCGCCCACACAGCAGTCCGCCCGCGACGAGCCCGGTGATCGCCGCGGGGAACGGCGCCAACGCGAGCAACGCACCGCACGCAACCAGCAGCCCCACCAGATCGGGCGGCGCCGGCCGCGGCAGCCTCACGGGGCGACGAGATCGCGCAGCGCGTCGAGCTTGGCCGGGCCGATCCCGGGTACCTGCTCCAGGTCGTCAACCGTGCGGAAGCCGCCGTTCTGCTCGCGCCAGTCGATAATGCGCTGGGCGGTCGCCGGTCCAACACCGGGGAGTTCGTCGAGCGCTGACACGTCGGCGCTGTTGAGATGCACCACGCCGGCGACTGCTGGCCCCGCGCCCGTCGGCGCCGCACCTGCCCCCGGCGCGAAGGCCTCGGGGACCAGAATCTGCTCGCCGTCGATCAGCAACGCGGCGAGGTTGACGGTGACCGCGTCGGCTTTCGGTGTAACACCGCCCGCCTTCTCGATCGCATCGATGATCCGCTTGCCGTCCGGCAGCTGGTACACGCCCGGCTTGCGGACCGCACCCGTGACGTAGACCACGAGCTGGTCGACGGGCGCAGGCGCGACACCGCCGGCGCCGTCGGCCGCGGCAACCGCCGCGGGGACCGGCACCGGCGGGCGCGCAGCGCCCCCGCGACCACGGATGAACGTCACTGCCGCCGCCAGGAGGAGGATGGCGGCGAGCCCGAGGAGGAGCGTTCGGCGATCGAGCGGTGGCATGCCGACAGCCTGCCGCTCTGGTTCGCTCGACCGAGCGCGCATTCCGCGCCACAAGCGCGCGGACACGCGCACAGAACCTTCGCTACTTGACGACGATGTTGACGAGCTTGTCGGGAACCACGATCTCCTTGACGAGTTCGCGTCCTTCGAGCTGCTCGGCGATTTTCGGCAGCGCCTTGACGGCAGCCAGGACCTCGTCCTTGGGCAGACCGCACCCGAGCTGGACGCGTTCGCGCAGCTTGCCGTTGATCTGCACGACGCACTCGAACGTATCGGCTACGAGCAGTGCGGGATCCGCGATCGGCCACGGCGTCTCCCACAGCCGAGAGCCGCCAAGCGTCTCCCACAGCTCCTCGGCGATGTGCGGCGCAAACGGCTGCACGAGGCAGACGAGCGTCCCGGCGGCGTGGCGCAGCGCCTGTCCGCCGATGCGATCACCCAGCAGCCCATCACGCTGCTTCTCAATGCCGTTGAGCAGCTCCATCGCCGCCGCAATCGCGGTGTTGAACTGGAGGCGCCGATCGATGTCCTCGGTGACGCGCTGGATCGAGTGGTGCGTGAGCCGCAACAGCTCGAGCGCACCACCATCAGCATCAGCCGGCGGTGCGGGCAGCGGGTCCCCCGACGTCTCGGCGGCGATGCGATCGACGACTTTCCACAGGCGATCGAGGAAGCGCGACGGGCCGAGCACGCCGCTATCGGACCACTCCTTGTCCTGTTCCGGCGGTCCCATGAACAGCACGTACATGCGCAGGGCATCGGCGCCGTAGCGATTGACGATCTCGTCCGGGGCGACGACGTTGCCCTTGGACTTGGACATCTTCGCGCCGTCCTTGTAGATCATCCCCTGCGTGAACAGGTTCGCGAACGGCTCCTCGAAGCCGAGGTACCCCGCATCGAACAGCACCTTCGTGAAGAAGCGGCTGTACAGCAGGTGCAGAATCGCGTGCTCGACGCCGCCGATGTACTGGCCGACGGGGAGCCACCAATCGACATCGCTCTTGGCGAAGGCCTCCATGTCGTCGTGCGCGTTGACGTAGCGGAGGTAGTACCAGGAGGAATCGACGAACGTGTCCATCGTGTCCGTCTCGCGCTGGGCGGCGGCCCCACAGGACGGACACGGCACGGCGCGCCACTCCTCCGCGGCAGCGAGCGGCGAGCGACCCTTGGGCGCGTAGTCCTCGATCTCGGGCAGGCGCACGGGCAGATCAGCATCGGGCACGGGCACGAGACCACAGGACGGGCAGTCGATGATCGGAATCGGTGCGCCCCAGTAGCGCTGACGCGAGACGAGCCAGTCGCGCAGGCGGTAGGCGGTCTTCTGCTCGCCGCGCCCGTCTTCTGCGAGCCATCCCGGTACCGCGTTCTTCGCGTCGGCGACGGTCATGCCGTCGAACCGCCCTGAGTTGACGAGCACCGCGTCGTCACCCGCGCCGGTATAGGCCTGCGCCTGGACGTCGACCTCAACATCGGTGGTCGCGACGACCTGGCGGATCGGCAGACCAAACGCCAGCGCAAAGGCGTGGTCGCGCTCGTCGTGCGCGGGCACGGCCATGATCGCACCGGTGCCGTACTCCACCAGCACATAGTCAGACACCCAGATCGGGATCTCCTCGTTCGTCACCGGGTTGAGGACGCGGCGGCCGGTGTCGACGCCCGTCTTGGGGCGGTCATCGCGCATGCGGTCGGCGACGGACTCAGCACCGCGACGGCGAACGTACTCCGTCACCGCGGCCTCGGCCTCGGTGCCACGCACGAGGTCGTTGATCATCGGGTGCTCGGGCGCCAGCACGAAGAACGTGGCCCCGAACAACGTGTCGGGACGTGTCGTGAAGACGGGGATCGCCTCGTCGCCGCCGACGACGGAGAACTGCACCTCGGCGCCATGCGAGCGGCCGATCCAGTTGCGCTGCATCGTGAGCACGCGCTCGGGCCACTGCTCGAGCTTCTCCATGTCGTCGAGCAGACGATCGGCGTAGTCGGTGATGCGGAAGAACCACTGCTCGAGGTCGCGCGCCTCGACTTCGGTACCGCAGCGCTCGCAGTGCCCGTCGATGACCTGCTCGTTGGCCAGCACGGTCTGATCCTGCGGGCACCACTTGACGGCGGCACCACGCTTGTAGGCAAGGCCGCGCTCGAACATGCGCAGGAAGATCCACTGCGTCCACCTGTAGTACGCGGGATCCGACGTCGACAGCTCGCGGCTCCAGTCGATCGACCAGCCCATGCGCAGCATCTGCTCGCGAATGCGCGCGATGTTTTTCGCGGTCACCTCCGCTGGCTTGCCGCCGGTCTTGATCGCGGCGTTCTCGGCGGGCAGCCCGAACGAGTCGTAGCCCATCGGATGCAGCACCCTGTGGCCCGTGCGCCGACGAAAGTGTGAGACGACGTCGCCCATCGTGTAGTTGGTGACGTGCCCCATGTGCAGGTCGCCGGACGGGTACGGCAGCATCTCGAGCACGTACGCGCGCGGTGACGTGTCCGTCGCCGGATCGGCCGGATTCGGCGTCTCGAATGCCTTCTCGTCGGCCCATACCTTCTGCCAGCGGGCCTCAACGGCCTGGGGGTCATAGCGCTCCACACCAAGAGGATACGAATTCGACCCGGGGGGCCGACGCACCATGCCAGGTAGTGCGCGTTGTGGCAGCGGGGACGCGGGTGGTACCAATGACGGCAGAACCACCGCGTCAAGCCGTCTCGCCTGGTCGCTCGGACGCGTTGACGACGCGTGCCGTCTCAATTTACACGCAGTGGTTACTCACGCTCCGAGACATGGATGACGGAATTTGCCTATTTCGAAACCACCCCCACCTGCGAACATGCTGTTAACCGGATTCTCCCGGTACGGATTCGCGAAAAAGGAGTAGGTGGATATGGATCTCACCTCCACGCAGGAACTCATCCTCTGGTTGGGCACGGCAGGAATGGCCCTCGGCGCGGTGATCATCGCCGCTGTCGGGTTTAGCCTGCCGAATAACGAGCGGCATCACGTCACGGCGAGCTTCTTCGTCTGCGCGATTGCCGCCTGTGCCTACCTGGCGATGGCGACCGGCACCGGGGTCGTCGAGGTCGCTGGGCAGCAGATCTTCTACGCCCGCTACATCGACTGGGTGGTCACCACGCCGCTGCTCCTGCTCGGCCTGCTCACGGTTGGGCTCGCTCCGCTGACCGGTGGCGGTGACGCCGCACGCGCACGCAACGGCCTCATCGGCTGGGTGCTCGGCGCCGACGTGCTGATGATCGCCACGGGCCTGATCGCCTCGCTCCGCGGCGACCACAGCGACAAGTGGATTTGGTACGTCATCAGCTGTGTGTTCTTCCTGCTCGTCCTGTGGGCGTTGTACAGCCCCGTTAAGGCTCACCTCGATGCCGCCTCGATGCCGCTGTTCAAGAAGCTGCTCGGCATCCTGACGATCCTGTGGTTCATCTATCCGATCCTCTGGGTCCTCGGCACTGAGGGTACGGGTACGCTCAGCCTGACCGGTGAGATTCTGGTCTTCGCCATCATCGACGTGCTGGCCAAGGTCGGCTTCGGCATCGTCCTGGTGACGGGCGTCAAGAGCTCCCACAAGGCTGCGGCCTAGCGCTTCTGCGGTATCGCTGGGGGTTGTCGACCGTCGTGTCGGCAACCCCCGGCAGCACCACGTACGCTGTGGGCGTGACGGCAGTCCCCGCGATTGAGGTGCACGGTGCGCGACGCGCCTACGGCAATATCGTCGCGCTCGACGATGTGACGGTGCGCATCGACGCACCCGCCACGGGCCTGCTTGGTCGCAACGGTGCCGGCAAGTCGACGTTGATGAAGGCGATTCTCGGGCTCGTGCGCCTCGACGCCGGCGAGATTGAAGTCCTCGGACAGGACACGCGCTCCGCGGGCGACCGCATTCGACGTCGCATCGGCTACGCGCCGGAGCACGAGTGCCTGCCTCCCGAACTGACGGCCGCCGACCTCGTGCGTCATCTCGCCGAGCTGCGCGGCCTTTCGCGCACCGATGCGATCCGGCGCGCATCCGAGGTGCTCTTCGCCGTGGGTCTCGAAGAGGAGCGCTCGCGCGTGATCGGCTCCTTCTCGCTGGGCATGCGCCAGCGCGTCAAGCTCGCGCAGGCTCTGGTGCACGCGCCGGAGCTGATCATCCTCGACGAGCCAACCAACGGCCTCGACCCGATCCAGCGCTCCGAGATGCTCGAGGTGATTCGCCGCGTCTCGCACGACCTCGGCGTCCGTGTGCTGATCTCGTCGCACATCCTCGACGACATCCGTCGCACCTGCGACCACGTCGTCGTCATGCAGCAGGGACGCGTCACGCTCGACCGACCACTGGCCGCCGCTGCGGGCGAGACCGACGTGCTGCGTGCCGAGACCGTCGAAGTCGCCGCCCCGCTCGTGGCTGGGCTCGTCGCCGCGGGCCTGACCTGCGAGGCGATCGATGCGCGCACCGCGCGGATCGCCATCCGCGATGACCGCGATCGTGACCTCGTGCGTGACGTCGCCGCCACGACCGGCGTCGGCCTGCGCCGTCTGCACCCGGATGGTCCCTCGATCGAGCAAGAGCTGCTGGAGGCGATCGGGTGAGCGAGGCTCGCATTCACGACGTTCGCTACCGCCCGTACGACGGCGAGATCGAAGGCAGTACGCGTCGCGCCGTCGGCTCGATGGCGCGTTGGAGCGCCCTGCGCGCGCTCGGAGCACGCCGCCCCTGGACGGCGAAGATCGTGCCCGTCGGCCTCGCGCTGATCGCCTTTGGTCCCGCCATCACGGTGCTCGGCATCAAGGCGATTCTCGGAGCACAGATCTCGCAGAAGCTGCCGGGCGACATCGTCCCGTTCGCGACGTATTACCAGCTGATCGCCTTCGCGATCCTGGCGTATGCCGCGATCGTGATTCCCGAGACCTTGTGTCCCGACCGTCGCAGCCGTGTCCTCGACCTGTACCTGTCGACCGCCATGAGCCCCCGCGAGTACGTGGTGGGCAAGGTCCTCGCGTCGGCCGTACCACTGCTCGCCGTCACCACGCTCCCGCTGCTGTTTCTCTACGTCGGCAACGTCTTCTTCTCCGACGACCCCTTCGGCTACATCAACGACCACCTGCGAGAGCTGCCCGCGATCCTGATCGGCGGTGTCCTGATCTCGCTGGTCTACACGCTGATGGGGCTGGCCGTGGCGTCACTGACCAGCCGTCGTGCCTTCGCCACGGTCGGGTTCGTGCTGATGCTGATCGTCTCCGGCCTGATCGGCGGGGTCCTGCGCGACGTGCTGAACCTCGGTCCGAACTCGCGACTGGTCAACCTCCAGTTCCAGCCCGTCTGGCTCGCGCAGAAGATCATCGGCGAGGCACCCGCCTCGGTCGTCAAGGATGGCCCGCTTCAGCGCTTCGACACGCCTGACACGGCGCTGCTGATCCTCTCGAACGCCATCATCGTGCTCGTCTGCGTGGGGATCCTTGCGCTGCGGTACCGCCGGAGCGACGCATGACGCCGCTCCTCGAGTTCGACCGTGTCTCCAAGTGGTTCCGCGACACCGTGGCCGTGGGTGACATCTCGTTCGCCATCGAGCCGGGCGTGACGGGACTGCTGGGCCACAACGGCGCCGGCAAATCGACCGCGATTCGTCTCGCCACCGGCCTCGCCCGGCCCGACGAGGGCCACGTGCGCGTGCTCGGACTCGATCCCCGGAGAAGCGGCGATGCCCGCGCGGCGATCGGCCTCGTCCCCGATGGCGACGGTCTCTGGCCGGGCCTCACCGCGCGTGGCCTGGTCGAGGCGTGTGCCCGACTGCGTAGCGTCCCCAACGTCAAGACCGCGGCGATGGACGCCCTCACCGCCGTCGACCTCACCGACGTCGCCGAGCGCGACGTGAAGGGCTTCTCGCAGGGCATGCGCCAGCGCGTCAAGATCGCGCAGGCGCTCGTTCACCGCCCGCAGGTGCTGATCCTCGATGAGCCGCTCAACGGCCTTGACCCACAGCAACGCGAGACCGTCATCGCGCTGCTCCGTCGTCTGGGCACGGAGGGCATCGCGACGTTGTTCTCCAGCCACGTCCTCGGCGAGGTCGAACGCGTGGCCGACAACGTGCTCGTGCTCGTCAACGGGCGACTCGTTGCTGAGGGCGCGCCGCACGCGCTGCGGGAGCTGATGGAAGAACGCCCCCGCCGTGTGCGCATCACGGCCACCCCCGCCCGTCCGCTCGCGGCCGCCGTGGCCGCCGTCGACGGCGTGGAACAGGTCGAGATCGACGACGACGCGCTCGTCGTCGAGACGCGCGATCCTGGCCGTCTCGCACTCGCCCTGCCGGCGTTGGCGCGCGATGGCAACGTCCGCATCGGGGCCATCGAACCCACGGACGAGGACCTCGAGAGCGTCTATGGCTATCTCACGCAACGCGCACGGGGTGTCCGGCGATGACCGTCACGCGTCTGACCATCCGCGCACTGCTGTTCCGTCGCCGCTCCCTCGCGCTGCTCCTGCCCGTGCTGAGCGTCCCGCTGTTCGCCGGCATCGCGATCGTCAACGGCGATGTCTCGCCCGACGGACAGGCGATCATCGTCGGCCGCCTGCTGGTTACCACCGTCGCCCCACTCGTCGCACTCGTCCTCGCGGTCACCGCGATCGGCGACGAGCGCGAGTCCGGCACGATCGTCTACCTCGCCACCGCCCGCATCTCCCGACTGCGCATCGTGGCCGAGAAGACGGTTGCAGCGGCGATCTGCGCGGCAATCCTGCTGCTCCCCGCGCTGATCACGATCGCCGTGCTCGGTGATCACCTCGGCATCGGCGTCACCAACATCCTGCGTGGCGTGCTGGGCACGTTGCTGGTGGCGACGGTCTACGCCGCGGTGTTCGTGACCGTCGGACTCCTGCTCAAGCGCGCGCTCGTGGCGGGCATCATCTACATCCTCGTCTGGGAGGGTGCGATCGCCACCGTTGCTCCGTCGGCGGAGCGCTTCAGCATGACGGCGTGGGGTCGCGCAATCACGGATGGCGGCATCTATGGGCTCTCCAGCGACCTGCACCCCACGCTCGACGCAACGACCGGCGCTATCGCACTGATCATCGTCACGCTTCTCGCCGTGTTCCTCGGCGCATGGCGGCTCGGGCGTATGGATCTGCCGTAGCGCGTCGTTCCTGAGAAACCCTCAGGGAGCCATCGTGAGATTTCGGGTGCCTGCCCGTCTCCGGAGTAGTCAATCCACCTGGAGTCGTCCATGGACATCCCGCACACCACCCGTCGCAGCCTGATCGCGTCCGCCTTTACCGTCGGCGCGGCCGCGCTGCTCGTACAACCCGTCGGCCTGATCGAGAAGGCCAACGCCGCCGTTAATCCCGCCTGCGATCCGCACGCCACGGTCGATCCCTTCGGGATCCACCAAGCGGGCATCACGACGAGCGCGCCCGAGCACCTCCAGCTCGCTGCGTTCGATCTCGTCCCGGGCACGACACGCCAGCAGCTGGTTGATCTGCTCCAGAACTGGCAGGGCGCGATCAACATGCTCACAAAGGGACTGCCCCTGCCGGATGCCGGTGATCCCGACAAGGCCCCGGCCGACACGGGCGAGGCTCTCAGTCAGCGTGCCGATCGGCTGACAATCACGATCGGCTTCGGTCCGTCGCTCTTCGACGGGCGCTTCGGGCTGGCCTCGCAGCGACCGGCGGCCCTCGTCGATCTCCCCGCGTTCGCAGGCGACGCACTCGACGCCGCTCGCTCCAACGGCGACCTATCCGTACAGTGCTGCTCCGAGACGCGCCTCGTCGCCGAGCACGCGCTCCGCACGTTGGCGCGCCTCGCGACCGGTCGCGCCACCGTGCGGTGGACGCAGTCGGGCTTCAACGAGCCTCCGACCAATCCGGCCGACGGTTCGGGTCGCAACCTGCTGGGCTTCAAGGACGGCACCGCCAACCTCGACGCCACCGACGCCGCGCGCATGGCCCGCAACGTCTGGGTCGACCCCTCGGACGGCCCAGCCTGGCTGGCCGGCGGGACGTACCAGGTCTATCGCCGTGTGCTCACCAACCTGCGCGAATGGGACGAGAGCGTCCTGTCGGAGCAGGAAGAGGTCTTCGGACGCCGTCGCGTGACTGGCGCGCCGTTCGGCGGCCTGCGGGAGACCGACCCCGTGAACAACGCCCAGACGCCCCTCACGGCGCACATCCGCGTTGCCAACCCCCGCACTGGCGCGGACAGCGAGAACGAGCGCATCCTGCGCCGCGGTTATTCGTTCCACGACGGACTCGCAGGCGACGGGACGTTCGACGCCGGCCTGGCCTTCGTGGCGTACCAGCGCGACCCACGCCGGCAGTTCATCACCATGCAGACACGCCTCGCCGCCAATGACGCACTCAACGAGTACATCACGCACACGGCATCGGCGATCTTCGTCATCCCGCCGGGCACCACGGCAACGGGCTACGTCGGCGAGACGCTGCTGGGGAGTGCGCCGGCACGCGTGACGACCCCGGACCCTGCTGCGGATCTTGCACGCCCGGCCAGCCCTGGGGCCGTGACACCCACTCCGCCGGCTGCACCAGCGCCCGCGCCCGGTGGCGCAGCACCGCGGGTACCCAAGCAGCCCAAGCGCCGCGTGCAGCCCCGCCGCAGACGCCCGCGGCGCCCGCGCAGCTGAGCGTTTCTTGGGCGCAGTTTTGACGGCATCGGAGGTTTAGGGTAGCCTTGATTGTCGAATGGAAATTCTCAGTCTCGCACTCGACAACCTCCTCTCGCCACCGGTTCTCGGCTTCGCGCTGGGCCTCGTAGCCGTCCTGATCGGTGGTGATCTGCGCCTGCCCGACGCCGTCTACCAAGGGCTGTCGATGTACCTCCTGCTCGCGATCGGCATCAAGGGCGGTGTCGCACTGCGGGCGTCCAACATCGGGGATGTGGTCCTGCCGGTCATCGCCGCGATCGGACTCGGACTACTCATTCCGGTGCTGGCGTATCTCATCCTTCGCCGCGCAACCCCCCTGAGCGGGCTGGATCGCGGTGCGATCGCAGCGCACTACGGCTCGACGTCACTCGTCACCTTCACCGCTGCCCTGGTGTTCCTCGAGGCGTCCTCCATCGCCGTCGAGGGCTTCGCCACCACACTGCTCGCCGTGATGGAGATTCCGGGCATCGTGGTCGGCCTCCTCCTCGCCGGGCGCGCGGCCAACCGGACGCTCTCCTGGCGCGCATCGCTGCACGAGATCCTCGTCGGCAAATCCATCCTGCTGCTGGTCGGCGGACTCGTGCTGGGTGTACTCACGGGAGCCTCGGGGTACGAGCGCATCGAGCCCTTCTTCGGCGCGCTGTTCGTCGGCATCCTCACCCTGTTCCTCGTCGAGCTGGGCACACTGGCAGGCCGCCGCCTGCCTGACCTCCGGCAGGCAGGAATCGGTCTACCGCTGTTCGCGCTGCTCTTCCCGATCCTGACCGGCACGCTTGGGGCGACCGCAGGGTCGCTCGCCGGACTTTCGGTTGGCGGAGCGACGATCCTCGCCGTCCTCAGTGCCAGTGCGTCGTACATCGCGGCACCCGCCGCAGTGCGTCTCGCGCTCCCCGAGGCCAACCCGGGGTACTACCTCACGGCCAGTCTGGGCATCACGTTTCCGTTCAACCTCATTATCGGCATTCCGCTCTACCTCGAAATTGCGCAGGTGATCAACGGATGAGCAGCACTCCTCCGACCCATGGCCGCGTGGCGCTGCTCACGATCGTGGCCGAGTCGATCCTCGAACCGCGCGTCGAGCGCGAGCTCCGCGCCTGTGGCGCGAGCGGTTGGACCGTTACCGCAGCTCGGGGCGAAGGCTC
This sequence comes from Thermoleophilia bacterium, assembly GCA_037133755.1. GTDB lineage: Bacteria > Actinomycetota > Thermoleophilia > Gaiellales > F1-60-MAGs149 > F1-60-MAGs149. The sequence continues at coordinate 221,031 of JBAXNN010000002.1, read as the reverse complement.
GCGCAATCGCCGCGTCGGCGACCTCGACGGCGGCAATGTGCGCATCGAGGCACTGGTCTCGAACGAGACCGCAGCGCAGATCATGCAGCGACTCGCGGACGACTACTTCACGCACTACGCCATCGTGGCGTGGATCGCTGACGTCGAGGTGCACCGCTCCGAGCGGTACACCTAGTCTCGAAAGTGGAGCCAAGCGGGATCGAACCGCTGACCTTCTGGCTGCCAGCCAGACGCTCTCCCAGCTGAGCTATGGCCCCGGGAAGCCGCAGGATAGCAACGTCCTGCGATCGTGCCGCCGCTACGCCTTTGCGACCTCGCTGTGCGGGACCTGCCCCCACAGCTCGTCGAGTCGATAGAGCTCGCGGGCCTCGGGATCGAAGACGTGGACAACGATGTCGACGAAGTCGATGAGCACCCACTGCCCCTCCTTCATCCCCTCGGTGCGGACGGGAATGAGGCGATGCTCCTGCTTGAGTTTGAAGGAGACCTCCTCGGCGATCGCCTGCACCTGACGCGTGTTGCGGCCGCTCATCACCACAAAGAAGTCGGTGTAGTCAACGACGCCGCGCATGTCGAGTAGGACGATGTCGGTCGCGAGCTTCTCGGCGCCGTACTCGGCGGCCAACTCGGCGAGCTGCGCGCTATCGCTCAGCGGATGTCCTCAACGCAGGTCACGCCATAAGGGTATCACCCGCGGCGTTCCTCGCAACCGTTCGTTCACACACGGTAGAGGCCAAGGTCCGCAATCAGCGCTGCCACGCGAGGCGAGACGAGCCCGTCAATCGGGTCGCCAGCGGCCACCCGCCGACGGATTTCGGTGCTGGAGACGTCGACGACGTCCATTGAGATCTCCTCGACACCGGGATCGAGATCGAGCACGGAGCCAGCGCGTGGTGCCACGGCGATCGCTGCCAACTGACGGATGCCCGCTGGGTCGTGCCACGTATCCAGCGCCGCGTACTGGTCCGCACCGAGCAGCAGCACCAGCTCGGCCGCGCCCACCTGTAGCGCCAGCAGCGAGAGCGTCTCCACCATGAAGGACGGTCCGGGGCGATCGACTTCGATGGCGGAGGCCTCGAGGATCGGCTCGTCGGCACTGGCAGCCTCGGCGAGCCACAGCCGCGCCCGCGGATCGACGGCCGGCTCATCGCGATGAGCTGGGGTGCCCGTCGGAATCAGCAGGACCTGCGCCAGCCCGAGCTGCTCAGCCGCGCAGCGCGCCAGCATCGCGTGCCCGAGATGCGGAGGGTTGCAGATCGACCCGAGTACGCCAATGCGCTTAGACACGGAACGGCACCTCGCGGTCGCCGATTTTCACGATGATGCCCTTCTTCGCACCCGCCCTGACCATCAGGGGTGTGAGGCGGCGCTCCTCGATGTACTCCCAGAGCAGTTGCTGTGCGTGGTCGTCGGTCGCCTTCTGGATGGCATCTTCGATCGGCGTACCAACGATGCGGACTCCCGTCTCGTCGCGCAGCACACGCACCTGCGAGCCGCCTGCTCGTCCCGGGCGGTAGACGAGGTACTGCGCCAGCTGCTCTTCAGCCTCGGGTTCCGCCTCGGGCTCCGGCACCACGCGTGCGAGCGTGCTGGTCAACTCGGGCACACCCTCGCCCGTCGCACACGACACGGCGACCAGCACGAACGAGCCGGTCTCCTCATCGCGCAGCACATTACGCATCGCGGGGACGTCACCCAACGCGTTGAGGGCATCAGCGAACGCGCCGATGCGCTCGGCGCGATCGGCCTCGGGGATCAAGTCGATGCGGTTAAAGACGATGATGCGGGGCCGGAGCGCGAGTTCTTCCTGGTAGTTGGCGAGCTCCGTATGGATCGCGACAAAGCCCGCTGCAGCCTCTTCTACCTCGAGGCTCGCATCCACAACGTGCAGCAAAAGCCGCGCCCGCTCGAGATGGGCGAGGAAATCGAGGCCAAGACCATGCCCCTCGGCGGCGCCTTCGAGCAGGCCAGGGACGTCAAGCACGGTGATCTGACGATCGACCGCAAGGTCGACGACGCCAAGCACTGGCTCGATCGTGGTGAACGGGTAGTCCGCGACCTTCGGCTTGGCGTTGGAGATCCGGCGCAGCAACGAGGACTTGCCGATGTTGGGAAAGCCGAGCAGAGCAGCGTCGGCCAGCAGCTTCAGCTGCAGGGTGAGCGTGAGCTCCTCACCGAGGCCACCGAGCTCTGCCGTGCGCGGCGCCTGGCGGACCGCCGTGCGGAAGCGCCGGTTCCCCGACCCTCCACGGCCGCCGTGAGCGATGATCGCTGTGGCGCCCGGCTTGGCGAGATCGACGATCAGCGTGTCCTCGTCGTCGAGCACCTGCGTGCCGACGGGGACAGGCACGATCAGGTCCACGCCCATGGAACCCGTGCGGTTGGATCCCTCGCCCCCGTGACCGTCGTCGGCCGTCAGGTGCGGGTGGTGTCGCACGGCCGTCAGGTCGCGCAGCGACGCATCGGCGACGAGCACGACGCTGCCGCCGTTGCCGCCATCACCACCCGAGGGGCCGCCACGTGGCACGAACTTCTCGCGCCGGAAGGCAACAGCGCCGTCGCCACCGCGTCCCGCCGCGACGTAGATCGTCGCCCGGTCGGAGAACACGGGCGGCTACCCGGCTTAGGCCTCGGCCGAGACGACCGAGATGATGCGCTTGCCGCGCCGCTGGCCGAACTCGACGATGCCGTCCTGCGTCGCGAAGATGGTGTGGTCGACGCCGAGACCGACGCCGGCACCGGGATTGAACTTGGTGCCACGCTGGCGCACGATGATGCCACCGGCGCGGATCGTCTGACCGCCGAAGACCTTCACGCCAAGCCGCTTCGACTGGGAGTCGCGACCGTTCTTGGAGGAGCCGAGGCCCTTCTTATGCGCCACTTTCAGCCTCCTTGGCCGGGGTGCTCTTGCCGAAGGCGATCGACTCGATCTCGATCACGCTCTGCCGCGAGCGGTAACCCATGCGGCGCGAGCTGCTCTTCTTCGCCTTGTACGTGCGGATGTTGATCTTCGGGCCGAGCTTATGCTCGCGGACGCGCGCCGAGACCTTGACGCCCTTACAGGCGTCGGCCGTGGCGGCGGTCGTCTTGCCATCGGAGGCGAGAACCACGTCAGGTGCGAACGTGCCGCCCTCGTCAACCGCCAGGCGATCGACGACGAGGTACTCACCCTTGGTTACGCGGTACTGCTTACCGCCGACTGCGATGACTGCAAACATGCTTGACCTTCAGACGGGCCGCAACCTGCGGCAACGGGCGGGAACGTAGCAGAGAAGCGGGGCGCAAGGCTCCGCTCCCCTGCCACCGGATTACTCGTCTTTCCCGAGGATCCTGCCGAGCAGGCCCTTCTTCTTCTTGGCCGGAGCCTTGGGCTTCGGTGCGTCAGCGGGCTTTTCCGCTGCAGAACTGGCCTCGTTCGCGGGCGTATCGGCGCGCGGGGCGCGAGGAGCACGCGGCGCGCGCGGCTTCGGTTCGGTCCCGGAGGCGCTATCACCCTGGGCGCTTTCGCCGCCCTCGGTGCTGGCGCCGGCGGCGCTACGGCTGCTCGACGAGCGGCCACGTCCACCACGGCTGCGACGACGCTTCGGGCGTGCCGGCGCATCACCGTCGGCCGGAGCAGCTTCCGGGCTCGCCTCACCGGCGTCGGCGGCGACCGAATCGGCCGCGCCTTCGTCAGCGGTGGCCTCGCCCGCTTCGCCCGTGCCGGTACGACGACGTGCACCACCCCGACGACCGCGGCGGCGGCGCTTACGCGGCGCACCATCGGCCGTGGTCTCGTCGTCATCCTCGTCGCCGTCCTCGTCGGACTCGCCGTCGGCGTCAACGGACGCATCGCCCTCGGCCGTGGCAGCGCGCTCAGCTGCCGGCTTGCGGCGGCTGCGCGGACGCTTCGGCTTGACGACCGGATTGCCGTCCTCGTCGAGCAGGACAGCCTCCTCAACAATCTCGGGCTCTACGGGCTTGTCGAGCGGCTCGGTCTCCTCCCCCACGCTGGCCGTCATATCGCCCGTCGGCGTGTCGATCGTTGCCGACGGTGTGCGGCTGCGCTTGCCCTTGCGCTTGTTGCTCTCGAGGTCGATCCGCTCGCCGACGAGTCGCGGCGGCTCGTGCACGTCGGAGCGAGGATCGACCATCTTGATCATCTCCTCCTCCGTGATCGGTGCGGCATCGAGGAGAACCGCATGCGCCTCAAGGCGGCCGACACGCTCGATCTTGATCTTATGCGTCTCTCCCAGGTACGGGCCCGCGCCGGCGATGACGACGCGGTAGCCGCCCTCCATCACCGTGACGGCGTCTGCGGCCTGGAACATGTGCGGCTCGCTGACCGGGACCTCGAGCTCCTGGCCAATCTCGACCGGGATGGCGTCCTCGAGGACCTCGCTGATCTTGCCGTGCTTGACAAACTCGCAGCGCTCGCGCGGCACGTCATCACGGGCGACGATCGAGAAGTGCTTGCCGGTGTCCTTCTCCAGCTCCTCGAGACGCGTGCCACCGGGGCCGATCATGCGCGTGGCGACCTGCGCGTTGACCTCCACGAGGAAGGCCTCAGAACTCGAGAGCGTGGCCTGACGGCGCAGCGTGCGGAGGTTGTCGAGAGCGATGGTCTCATCGCTGAGGACGCGCCCCTCGCCCGCGCAACACGGGCACTCCGTCGTCATGATCTCGCGCACGCCGTCGGTGACGTTCTGGCGCGTCATCTCGACGAGACCAAGCGGGCTGATCGAGACGAGGTAGACCTTCGAGCGATCCTTCGCCAGCTCCTCCTTGAGAGCGGCGATGACCTGATCACGATTCGTCTTGGACTCCATGTCAACGAAGTCGATGACGATGATGCCGCCGAGATCGCGCAGGCGCAGCTGACGCACAACCTCGCGGGCGGACTCGAGGTTGTTATGCAGAATCGTGTCCTCGAGTCGCCCCTTGCCGACGAACCGGCCAGTATTGACGTCGACGATCGTGAACGCCTCGGCATAATCGAACAGCAGGTAGCCGCCCGACGGCAGGTCGACGCGACGCTTCAGCGTGCTCTCGATCGCCTCGTCAACGCCGTAGCGGCGCAAAAGCTCGGTCTGCGCCGTGTGGCGCTTGACGCGATCGGCCAGCTCGGGGCTGCGTTCCTGGACGTACGAGACGATGCGGTCGTGCATCTTCGCGTCGTCGACGATCAGCTCGTCGACGTCCTGACGAAAGTCGTCGCGAACGAGACTGAGGGCGATATCGACCTCGGCGTGGATCAGGCTGGGCGCTTTCGCCGTCTCAATGCGCGACAGGATCGCCTCCCACTGGTCCTCGAGCAGTGCGAGGTCGCGCTCCAGCTCGGCCAGCTCGGCACCCTTGGCCGCCGTGCGGACGATCAGGCCACCACCGAGACGCGGCTTGAGCTGCTTGACGAGATCGCGCAGGCGGTCGCGCTCGCCGTCGGACAGACGCTTGGAGACGCCGCCACCCTCACCGTCCGGCACGTAGACCAGGAAGCGGCCAGCCAGCGAGATATCCATGGTGACGCGGGCGCCCTTGGTCTTCATCGGGTCCTTCGTCACCTGGACGAGCAGCGACTGTCCGCCCTTGACGAGGTCCTGGATGCGCTTGGAGCGACGTGCGCGCTGGTCGAGACCATCGATGCGGATCTCGGCGACGTGCAGGAACGCGTTCTTGTCCATGCCGGCGTCGACGAAGGCCGCCTCCATGCCGGGCAGGACCGTGTCGACCTTGGCCAGGTAGATGTTGCCGAGGAGCGACCGGCGCTCCTCGCGCTCGATGTATGTCTCGACGACGCGATCGTCTTCGATCAGCGCCGCTTTCGTCTCGTACGCATCGGCGGATATCAGGATCTTCTTCATGTGGTCTCCGTTGTCGCCACGCGCGCCGGTTTCGGCGCCATGGCAACGGCTAGTCGGGTGACTCCGGCCAGCGGGAGGTCGGCGTTCGCGCAGCTTGCAAGCGCGCGGACGACCTCGTCCGGCTTGGCAGAGCCATCCTCGAGGATGGCAATGTCGACGATGACGCTGCTGCCATCGAGCTGGGGCTCGGGGGCGAAGCGCTTCACGTCAACCGTGCGCCGCTGCTTGGGGCTGCGGCGCTCGATGGGAAGCTCCGGCGACGCGACGTACGCGTCGACGGCCTGGGCGAGAAGCTCGCCCGGTGCATCGAAGGTGATGCGATAGGTGGCGCCAACGGCGACGGTCTTGGGACCGGCGGGTCGGGCATCCAGGGGAACGACACCCCGCGGACAGGTCGCGGTGAGTCGGGAAATCAGGTCACCGAGGTCGTGGCTGTCACCCACAAGCTCGATCGTGCAGTGCTCGTCCTCCGACGCGGTACCCACGCCACGCGCGAGCGCGAGGCTGATCACGGGCTTGGGACGCATGCCGTTGGACAGTGCGATCTCGTAGCCGGCGCGTCGGAACGCGGCCAGCAACAGGTCGACCATTTCGAGATGGCTGAGGAACCGGGCGCGATCGCGCACGGCAAGGCGGAGTTCGATCCTCAACGCGGTGGCATCTGCGGCATGCGTGGCATTAGGCCTCCACCAACCGGTTCCGCACGGGGCCGACACAGGCGCCGCAGTCACTGCAGCCATCCCATCGACAATCCCCGGTCGGCCGTTCGGCGCGACTCTGCCACCACTCATCCAGCAGAAACTCCTTGGACACACCGCTGCGCACGTGATCCCACGGCAGCGGGTCAAGGGGATCGCGCTCGCGCGTCGCCTCCACCTCGAGGTCGCGACCGGCGGCGGCGAAAGCGTCGCGCCAGTACTCCTCGCGGTGGTGCTCCGACCAGGCATCGAAGCGCGCACCCGCGCGCCAGGCTGCCTCGAGCACATCCCCGGTGATCGAATCTCCACGACCGAGCGCGCCTTCCAGCATGCTCGTTCGGACGTCGTGGAGGGAAAGCTTGAGTTGGCGCCCCTTCAGCGCACGACGCAGGTAGTCCTGCTTCACGCGCAGCTGATCCGGAGGTGCCATGCCGCTCCACTGGAACGGCGTGTGCGGCTTCGGCACGAAGTTCGAGGCCGAGACGTGAACGGTGAACTTGCCACCCTCCCCGTAGTGCTTCCGCCCGATCTCACGTGCCTTGAAACCGAGGTCGACGATGCCCTGGACCTCCTCGAAGGTCTCGAGGGGCAGACCGATCATGAAGTACAGCTTGAGACTCGTGTAGCCCGCGGCGAAGGCCGAGTCGATCGCGTTCTCGATCATCTCGCCGGTAATGGTCTTGCAGATGATGTCCCGCATCCGCTGCGTGGCCGCTTCCGGCGCCATCGTGATGGACCGCTGCCGCGTGTTGGCTGCCGCGGCTAAGGCGACCGGGCCCGTATCGACGCGATTCGACGGCAACGACAGGTGCAGGTCGGGCTTGACCTCCTTGATCTCGCGGATCGCGCGCGAGACGCCGGAGTAATCGCTCGTAGCGAGCGACGTGAGCGACAGCTCGTCGTAGCCGGTGCACTCGAGCTGCGCGAGGCCAGCCGTGACGACGTCCTCGACCTTGCGTTCGCGCACCGGGCGATACCACGTGCCCGCGTGACAGAAGCGACAGCCACGCGTGCAGCCGCGCATCACCTCGACCGAGGCGCGCGAGAAGATCGCGCTGGCGTACGGCACGACCGGCTTGGTCGGTGCCGTGTCGATCGAGAAGTCGGCGAAGATGGCGCGCTCGACCGGCTGCTCACCGCGCGCCGGCAGGTACAGAAACGGCAGCTCGTTGAGGCGATCGAGGCGCTCTTCGCGCGTCTTGACCTCGTCGAGGATGGCGATGATCTGCTGCATCCCCTCCTCGGCCTCGCCCATGAAGAATGCGTCAACGAAGTGCGCGAGCGGCATCGGATTCGAGGCGCTGGGACCACCGGCGAGGATGATCGGGTCGGCATCGGTGCGATCGACGCTGCGGACCGGAATCTGCGCGAGGTCGATCAGCTCGAGCACGTTCGAGTACGTGAGCTCGGCCTGCAGCGTGATGCCGAACAGATCGACGTCGCGCACGGGGCGCCACGTCTCGAGCGTGAACAGCGGCACGTCCTCGCGACGCATGGCGTCGGCCATGTCGGGCCACGGGCAGTAGACCCGCTCGGCCGCGGCGTCGGTGCGATCGTTGACCAGGCCGTAGAGGATCTGGAGCGCCTGATTCGAGATGCCAACCTCGTATGCATCGGGGTAGGCGAAGGCGACCCTGACGGTCGCATCGGGCTTGACGGTCTCGTTCGTCTCGCCGCCGATATACCGCGACGGCTTCTCGACCTGCGTCAAAAGGCGCTCGATGCGCGGCTGGAGGGAGTGCTGCTCCACGTTGAGAGTGTACCGGGCGCGGGCGCTTTGCCCGTCAGGCAGCGTCCGTCGGGGCGGACAGCGCCTTGTTGACGTAGCGTCGCGGGCGCTCCTGCCAGCCTGGCGCGGTCGCCTCTTCGCGGACCTGGCGGATGCCAACTGCGATCGCGAGACCGACCGCGGTCAGGTTGGTGATCGTGTTGGAGCCGCCGTACGTCATGAACGGCAGGGGAATACCCGTCGTCGGCGCGATGCCCAGGTTCATGCCGATGTTGACGCCGACCTGGAGCATGATCAGTCCGAAGACGCCCGCTGCGATGAACGCCTCCTCGAGGTTGCGCGCACGCGGGATGATGCGCCCGATGCGCCAGAGCACAAGCAGGTACAGCATCAGCACGATCGCCGAGCCCACGAACCCGCGGTTCTCCCCCACCACCGCGAAGACGAAGTCGGTGTGGTGCTCGGGTAGGAAGTTGCCCGCTGTCTGACTGATGCCCGATCCTCGGCCAGCGAGGCCGCCCGAGCCGATCGCGATCTTGGACTGCTCTGACTGATACGCGGCGGGGCTGCCGCCCTGCGGGTCCAGGAACGCGGTGATGCGCTCGGCTTGGTACGGGCGCAGAAGCGGAACGCCGATCGTCGGCAGGATGCCGAGCACGAGAATCACGATGGCGATTCCGACGCCACCGATGATCGCGACGTTGCGGCCTGGGAGCCCGGCCACGACCAGGATCGTCAGCGTGATCGCGACGTACACGATGGAGGTGCCGAGATCGGGCTGAATGAAGACGAGTGCGAATGGCGGCAACATCAGAAGTGCCGCACGGATTGCCATGCTCCACCCCTTGATGCCACGCCGGACGCAGTCGGCCACGATGATCGAGAGGCACACGAGCATCGTCACCTTGCCAACCTCGGAGGGTTGCAGGGTGAAGAACGGCAGCGGAATCCAACGCTGCGAGCCGCGTGCCGCCGAGAAGCCGAGCACGATGATCAACAGTCCGATCGTGCTGCCGTAGATGAACCAGAAGAGGCGGCGATAGAGGCGCGGGTCGATAACCGCTGCGAGCGCCGCGAACCCCAGCCCTGCGGTCACGTAGATGATGTGGCGGCGGTCGAAGAACCCCGGATCGCCGACGAGGTCGTTGACGGTGGCCGCCTTGACGGCGCGCTCCCCGATGTAGAGCAGCAACAGCACGGCGGCGACAAGCAGCCAGTCAACGCGGCGGAGCAGCGCGGTGCGGTTCATCCGGCGCTCCCCGTCGTCGTTGTGGAAGTCGTGGACGGGAACAGCGGGCCCCCGTCTTGCTGCTGCAGCAGCTGAGCTGGATCGACACCGAGCCCAGGCCCCGCATAGACACCGGCCTGCTCGGCGCTTGCGATCTGGCCGATGGTCGCCTCGTCAACGCCAAACGCCTTCGCCATCACCTGACGTACGGCGGGCGCAGCGGTCTCGCCGCCGAAGCCGCCCTGCTCGATGACGCACACGACGACGAGCTTGGGATCGTTGGCCGGTGCGTAGCCCGCGAACCACGCGAAGTCGCGCTTGCCGAGCTTCTCGGCGGTGCCGGTCTTGCCGGCGACCGGAATCGGGAAGCCCTTGAAGGCGGCGTAGGCCGTGCCGTTGATGTCCTGGGTGACGCCCTCGAGTCCCTTGCGGATCGAGGCGAGCATGAACGGGTCGAGCTGCACCTTGGTTCCCGGCGAAGCCGTGAGCTTCTCGCGGAGCGTGCCGTCCTGGCCGAAGACCGAAGCGCCGACATGCGGTTGGACGAGTGTCCCGCCGTTGGCGATCAGCGCGTACAGCCGGGCGATCTGGAGCGGCGTGACCTCGAGATCACCCTGACCGATCGACTGCAGCACGGCATCGCCCGATGTCCAGCGGTTGTGGACCTTGTCATCACCGAAGCGCCGACGCTTATACGCGAAGTCGGGGACGCTGCCAGGCGAGTCGGCACCGATGTCAATACCCGTCGGCGCGCCGAAGCCGAGACGCTTGGCCCACAGCGGCTGTGGCTCGAACTGGCCGGATTTCGGTGTCGCGTCATAGAGCCGCTTGCCGAGCTGGTAAAAGTACGTATCGCAAGAGGCGGTGAGCGCCTGCATCATATTCATCGGCTCGTTGACACCGGACTCGAAGTTGCGATACGTCTGTCCGTCGATCGTCACCTGCGGCGAACACTGGAGCTGACCGTCGGCGCGAACGAGGCCTGATGCGCCCGCAGCGAAGGCGGTGACGGGCTTGAAGGTCGAGCCAGCCGGGTAGAGGCCGTTGAGGGCGCGATTGAGCAACGGCGAGTGCTTGGCGTCGCCGGCCAACTCGTTCCAGTACTTCTGCCCCTGCGGTCCGGCGAGGGTCGAGGGATCGAAGCCGGGGTTCGACGCCATTGCGCGAATCGCACCGGTGTTCGGGTCCATCGCGATGATCGCGCCGCCTTCGGCAGACGGATGGCCGTGCGTGCGGGCGTAGGTGATCGCCTCGCGTAGCGCGTTCTCCGCGGCGCTCTGGATGCCGGCATCGATGGTCAGGCGGATGTTGTCGCCGGCCTTCGCGGCTCGCGACCGGACAATCGGCCCGACCGGATCGCCGAACGCGTCGACGCGGCGCTGCAGCGAGCCGTTGGTGCCGCGCAGGTAGCGATCGAAGTACTGCTCCACTCCGCGCTGGCCGACGATGTCGCCCGCCGACGCATTGCGGTACGTCACCTGATCCTTGATCTGATCGGCCGAGACTTCGCCGAGCTCGCCCCAGAGGTGCGGTGCCATCGGGAACAGCTTTCCGTTCTGCCCGCGTGTCTCGCGATACGAGCGCGCCGTGCCCTCGACGATGCGTACGCCCGGGAACTGCCCCGCGCGCTCCTTGAGGTAGAACAGCACGTCGCGATCGACGTCCTTGGCGATCACGATCGAATCGAACGGCGCCTTGATCGAGGCCGTGTGGATGTCGTCCTCGACCTGTGCGACGGTCACACCGACGATCCCTGCCAGCTCGCGCAACTGCGGATACGTCTTCGTGCAGCCCGCCCACGCGCGCACGGTCTGACCGCCGTCCAACTGCTGCTGGATCGCCTCGAGCCGCGCCGTGCGCCGCTCCCTCGGCAGATGGCTGGCACGCTCGATCGCGTCGCTGATGCGGCGCGCGCGCTCATCGGAGGTGCGCGCATCGGTCGGCCCCTGGACGTCGCGACCACAGGCCGTCAGGAGGTCCGGGAAGCGCGTCGGGTCGATCGCCACGGAGTTCGACGGACGACTGCCGACGAGCACCTTGCCGGTGTTGTCGAGGATCTGGCCACGCGCCGCCGGCACGTCGATGCTGCGCAAGCCGTTCGAGCTCGCCTGCGCGCGGTACGATTGCACGTCAAGGACCTGGAGCGACCAGAGACGCAGGATCAGGATGATCACGATCGCCGCTGCGATCAGCGCGAGGATGGTCACCCGCCGACTAACGCCATCACGATCGAAGCCCTCGGTGCCCGACGGCTGCTGGGGCCTCGGCGGCGGCGGCGGATAGGCGAGGGTGGGCTCGTCGGTGCGTGGAGTACTCATGCGCCCGCCCTCTCTGTCACACCTGCACCGCGACGCAGCAGCGCGAGCAGCACGATGCCCAGCAGCAGCGTGAAGGCCAACTCGGCGACGGCGCGGATGGCGAATGTCCCCCACGCCACGTTCTGGCCCTCGACCGTGATCGTCACGATCGCCTCGCCGATGATCGTCACGAGCGTCGCGACGAGAAGCACCATCAGCGCCATGCCGAGCGAGACACGACGTCGACGCTCGGCCCATGCGCCGGCAGCCCAGCCAACGGGCGTCAACACCAGCGAGGACGCGCCGAGCGGCGATTGCACGGCGACGTCGATCAGCACGCCGGCGACGAACCCTGCGATGGCACCCCAGATTGCGCCCCCACGGAGCGCGATCGCGACGATCACGATGAGTGCAAGATCGGGAACCGCGCCCAGCACGCGAGCGTCAATCGCGAGTGCGATCTCGAGGTAGATCGCCAGCACGAGCGCTGCGACAAGCACGATGGGTCCCCACGGCGACGGGCGTGCGGCGCGCGGCACCTCGCCGGTGTCGTCCTCGTCGAGGAGGTCGTCGTCGAACTCGGTGAAGTCGGCCGCGCTCACGAGGCTCCCCCGCCGGTCAGGATCACGACGTTCGCAAACGAGCCGAGGTCAACCCACGGCACCACGAGGACGCTCTTGTAGGTGTTGGAGTCGCTCTGGCGCGCCTCGCTGACCACGCCGATCGGCAGGCCGCGTGGGTAGGCCGATGCCAGCCTGCCCGTTGGATCGAGGAAGCCGCTGGTCACGACGCGATCGCCCGGCTGCACCACGCTTGAGCCGCGCACGAAGCCGAGCACGAGCACGGAGGGATCGGCCGCACTCGGCTGCAAGATGCCGTCGGCACCGCGTCGCCCGGCCACCGTCGCGCCCACCGCGACGTCGGCATTCGACAGCAGCGCAACCGTGGCGGTACCGGCGGTCAGGCGACTGACCTTGCCGATCAGGGCAGCACCACCGATGTCGGCTGTGGCAGCGACGCCGGCCAGCACGGGGTCACCCACCTGCAGCCCCGCATTCTCACCTGCATCGACCACGACCGTGCTGGAGGTAAGCGATGGCGAGCGCGCCACCACCCGCGCGGCGCGTGGCGTGTACGCCTTGGTTTCCGGGAAGGCCGGCGACTTGACGTAGTTGAGCAGGCCACGCAGTTCATCGGCATCCTGCTGATTGACTTCGGCACGCGACAGCTGCGCCCGGAGCGTGGCGTTCTCGGTCGCCAGCGTGTCGCGCTCAGCACGGGCGGAGCGGATGTCGCCGAACCAGCCGATCAGATCGCGCACCGGCTGCGTGGCACGCGTGGCGACCTCCTGGATGGTCGAGCTCGTGTCGGCCGCCGTTCCCTGCGCGGACACGACGTCGGCTTGTGCACGAATCGAGAACGTCACCAGCAGGAGCGCGGCAGCGATCAACACGGCCGGCACGAGGCGGCGAGCGAGGCGGGTGCGGGCGGTGGGCGTCCGGGTACGGGCCATAAGCGGCGTTTTGCGCAGAAACGCTCGTCGCTGAGCGGATTCGGCAGGTCGAAGTCTACCGTCCGGGTGGGGTGTGGTCAGTGGGGCGGCTTCCCGAACGGGTCAGGCGACGTGACCGTCGAACGGAAGTCCGGCCTGCACCCAGCCCTGGCAGCCTCCGGCGAGGTTCGCGCAGCCGCCGCGCCCAGCGGCCGTAAAGGCATCGGCAGCAGCCCGAGAACGCCCGCCGGAACGGCAGATGAACACCGTCTGATCCGCATCGGGAAGCTCCTGCCAGCGGTCGGCGAGTTCGCTCAGCGGCAGATGGGTGGAGCCGGCGATGTGCCCGGCCTCCCACTCGTCGAGCTCGCGGACATCGACCATCAAGGCGCGGGCGCGCTGCCAGTCCCGCGCCTCAGGGGGGGTCAGGTCAGGTGCGTCTTCGGGTTCAAGCTCCACGGCGTCTCCTCAGTCCTCGAGCGGTGCGGTACGGGCGAAGGCGATCGCCTCGTCGGCGTTCGTGATGGTGCCAGCCGCCTGCTCTTCCGCAATCTGAGCCAGCAGGCGCCCAAGACGCGGTCCGGGCTGCACATCGAGCGCGGCCGCCAGGTCGTCGCCGCGGATCAGCGGCGCGGGTGTTGGTGCCGACAGGGCCAGAGCCATCGCAGCAGCGAGTTGCTCGTGCCGGCGGATCCAGCGCTGGCGGGCACGCGTTCCGCGCGTCGACCAGCGATCGGCGAGCGACACCACGACGCTGGCGATCGCCCAGGGGTCGGTCTCGACGCGGTACCGATGCACGGCACGCGGATCGAGTTCGCCGTCGGGGACGAGAAAGCCAAGGCGCAGGTGCTCCCGGACGAGCACGGCAACACAGCGCTGCATCGCCGTGCTGTAGCGCAGGCGGCCGAGAATCGCCGTGGCGGCTTCCGCACCCTCTTGGGCGTGCCCGGGGAATCCAATGTGGCCGTTGTCGAACTCGTGCCGCGTCTGCGGCTTGGCGATGTCGTGCAGGAGCGCGCCCCAGCGAACCGCCATGGCAACGTCGGTATCGGCGTCGAGCTCTTCCGCAAGCGCGGCCGCAACGGCGGGGGCGGCCGCGCCGAAGGCGAACTCCGGATGCTCGATCAGGTCGATCGCAGAGTCGAGGACCTGCAACGTGTGGTTCAGCACGTCGAGGTGGTGGTACCGGTTCTGCCCGACACCTTCGAGCGCCTTGACCTCCGGCAGCACGGTCGCCAGCAGCCCGAGCTCGTCGAGGCGTCGCAGGCCATCTACGGGATCGCGTGACAGCAGGATGCGCTCGAGCTCCACGCGCTGACGCTCGCCAGCGGGCTGGGCAGCCAGCTCGGCATCGCGACGGGCCAGCGCGATGGTGGTCTCGTCGATCGCGAGATCGAGCTCGAGGGCCAGCCGGACAAGACGGAGCAGCCGCAACGGATCGTCACGGAAGGATTGGTCGGAAACCGCCCGGAGCACGCCCGCCTCGATGTCGTCGAGTGCGCCTGGAACGGCCATCAGCTCGCCATCGGACAGGCGCACGGCGATCGCATTGACCGTCAGATCGCGGCGCAGGAGGTCGGCGGTGATGCCGTCGGATGCGCCCGTGATGTCGACCTCACGCTCCTCCCCCACCACCCGCCAGGCGCCGTGGCGCTCGGACAGCGGAAAGACCGGTGCACCAACCGCCTTGGCGTACGTCCGCGCGACGCCCTCGGCATCTCCCGTCGTCACCAGGTCCCAGTCGGTCAGTGGGCGACCGAGCAGCACGTCGCGCACGGCGCCACCGACCAGCCACAGGTCGTCGGCGGGTAGCGCCGCGCGGATGGACTCAATGGCGCGCGCCAACCGGGGATCAACATCGGCGGTCATCCGACCACCTCACGGTCGCCGCGCTCAACGGTGGCACGCACGCCACAGATGATCTCGTAGGGCACGGTACCGACATGCCGCGCGATCTCCTCGGCCGACACCAGACTGCTGCCGTCTTTGCCCAGCAGCACGACCTCATCACCTTCGACAACCTCGAGGTCGTCCGGCAGGATCACACCGAACTGGTCCATGGACACGGTGGCCGAGGCCGGGCAGCGTCGGCCCTTGATCAGCACCTCACCGACGCCCGACAGCCGACGCGGGTATCCGTCGGCATACCCAATCGGAATCAGCGCCACGCGCACCGGCTGATCGGCAACGAACCGCCGGCCGTAGCCCGTGGAATCGCCCGGCTCGAGCAGGCGCACGCTCCGGACGGTGCTCGTCCAGCGCATCACGGGCTGCAGGCCATGATCCAGCCCCGAGATACCCATCGGATCGATGCCGTACACCGCCAAGCCCGGGCGGATCGCGTCGAACGCGAGCTCGGGATAGCGCAGGGCGGCAGCCGAATTCGACAGGTGCCGCGGGCACGGAGGAAACACCTCGGCAATCGCGCGGAAGCGATCTGCCTGCAGATCGACGAAGGTGCGGTCGGGCTCGTCGGCGGTTGCCAGATGGCTCATCAGACCGGCGAGTCGCTCCGGCCGAGGCCCGTTGGCGAGCTCTTCCCCGACGCGCAGGGCCGTCTCGGCGTCGAGACCCCAGCGCCCCATCCCCGTGTTGACCTTGACGTGCACGTCGATGTCATGGCGGTCGCGCAGACGCTCCCACGTCTCGGGCGTGCTGACGGTGACGGCGACGCCACCGACATCAGCGACACCCTCCTCTTCTCCCGCCGACAGGGGTGACAACACCAGCAGCGGCACATCGGGCAGCTCGGCCCGCACCGCGCGCGCCTCATCGAGCGTGGCGGTGCACAGTGTGGTCGCGCCGCCCTCAATCGCGGCGCGTCCGGCATCGACGGCGCCGTGGCTGTACGCGTTGGCCTTGATGACGGGCCAGACCTCAGCTCCACCGGCCGCTTCGAGCAGCCGCTGGACGTTCGCCGCGACGGCAGCGCGGTCGATCTCGACCAGACTGCGCTGGCGCGAGGGGGCTATTCGGACCCTCCCCCGAACTCGAACCGGTCGAGTGCGGAGACGACGTGACCACGGGTGATCACACCGGCGTAGGTGCCGTTGGCGAGGACCGGGAGCATCGAGACGTTCTCCTTGGCCATCGTCTTCGCTGCCTCGTGGATCGCCTCGTCGGCGGTCGCGGTGTGGACGTCCTTGCTCATCAGGTCCGAGACCGTCACGGCAAAGGCCTTCTCGACGTGACGCTCCCACGCGCCGAGGCTCTGGATGTAGACGACCCAGTCGAGGAACGGCGCGACGAACGGCTGATGCTCGTCGGCCTCGACCTCCTGGTACAGCAGGTCCTGGTCGGTCACGACGCCCACGATCTTGCCCTCGTCGACGACGGCGACGCTGTCGAGATCCTGCGACGCGAGCAGGTGAACGAGATCCTTGATCGTCGTGGTGGAGGTCACGGTCGGGCGGACCGTATCCATGAATTCGCTGACGGGACGATCGATCACAGGGTGCTCCCAGGTTGGGCGAGCACGGCGAGGTGCTCGATCAGGTCTCCGGCAATGATAGCCCCGCCGGGACGCGTGGCAGCCGCTGCCCGTCCCGCGGCAACGTGTGCGGCAGCTCCGGCGACGGCCGCCGTCCAGGCGTCGGCGCCGCGTGCCACACAGGCGCCGATGATCCCCGCCAGTACGTCCCCCGAGCCTGCTGTGGCGAGCGCGGCGCAGTCGTCGAGACGCACACCGAGGCGTCCGTCGGGAGCGAGTACGAGCGTGTCGGCGCCCTTCAACAGCGTGACGGCGCCCGTCAACTCGACCAGCCATCGTGCGGTCTGGAGGCGCTGCCGCGCAATCGCGTCCGCATCGATACCGAGCAGGCGCGCTGCCTCGCCGGCGTGCGGCGTGATCACCGTCGGCGCGGTACGCGCGGCCATTGCGGCCGGATCGCGCGCCACCCACCAGAGCGCGTCGGCGTCGACCACCACTGGCCGATCGAGCGCAAGGGTGGCGCGGATGATCGCCTCGGCCTCGGGCTCGCGGCCGAGGCCCGGTCCGAGCACGACGCAACGCGCGCGCTCGGCGTAACGCTCGATCTCGAGGTCGGGGCGATTCGACGGCAGCGGACGGATCATCGCCTCGCGCAGCTCACCCGCGACCGTCGGCTGGATCGCCTCCGGCACGAGTGCGGTCACAACACCGGCGCCCGCGCGCAGGGCAGCAGCGGAGACGAGCCCCGGCGCGCCCGCCATCCCCACCGACCCGCCAATCACCAACACGGCTCCCGCGTCGTACTTCGATCCACCCGTGGAGCGCCCCGGCAGCAGCGCACGCCCGTTGCGGACACCGACGGCTGCAGGCGCCACGGGTAGACCAGCCGGAATGCCAATCGGCGCAACCACGACGCGCCCGGCGAGCTCGCGACCGGGCGACACGCGCAGACCGAGCTTGTCGCTGTGGAAGGCAACGGTAGCGTCGGCGTGGATCGCGACGCCCGGCGCCTCACCGGTTGAGGCATCCACGCCGCTCGGCACGTCGAGTGCGACCACGGGCAACCCGGACTCGAGAATCGCGGTGATCGCCCGCTCGGTGGCACCCGTCGGCGCACCGGCTGCCCCAGTACCGAGGAGCGCGTCGATCACCAGGTCTGTCTCGGTCAGCAGACCTGCAAGCTCGCCATCAGCCCGTTCGTCGACGGTGATACCAGTGGCGATCGCGTCGGCCAGCGTCGTCGCCGCGTCGCCGGCGGCGGGCCGTGACGCAACGCGGACGATGCGCACGTCTCGACCGCGGTCCCGCAGCAGCCGCGCGACCTCGAACCCATCGCCACCGTTATTGCCCGATCCGCAGGCGACCACGACGCGCCGGGCGTGCGGAAAGCGCCCCCGCACCACCCGTTCGGCCGCGGCGGCAGCCGAGCGCATGAGGTCAAGGCCGGCCATGCCCAGCGTTTCAATCGCATGCGCGTCACTCGCCCGCGCGCCCGCCGCGTCGTAGAGCAGCGTCTGGTCGGGGGTGCCGCGCATACCTGCAGCCTACCGCTGCCAATTTGGGTCCGGATCCAAATTGACCGCAGATTGGACAATTTGGATCCGGGCCCAAATTGTCCGATGCTGGACCTCGCCGGGTACAGTCCCCGCGATGGAGCTCACGCTCACCGGCCTCTTCTACGTCTTCGTCGTTGCCACGCTGGCCCCGCTGGCATTGTCCTTCGTGCCGTGGCTGCCGCTGCCGTCCGTGGTGCTGGAGATCCTGCTCGGCATCGTGATCGGACCGCTCGTGCTCGGGCTCGTGCCGCGCACCGACTCGGTGATCCACGTCATGGCCCTGCTCGGCGTCTCGCTCTTGCTCTTCTTCGCCGGGCTCGAACTGGACCTCCGCGCCATCATCAACCCGCGCATCAAGACCCTGGCGCTCGGCTACGTGCTGTCGATCGCGCTCGCCCTGTTGGTCGGCGAGCTCGTGCAGCTGCTGGGCATGGACGTCACACCGCTGTTTCTGATGGTGATGCTGACCGCCACGGGCCTCGGCGTCCTCCTGCCGATCATGAAGGACGCCGGGTATTTGGAAACCGAGCTCGGGCAGGTCATCTTCGGTGCCTGTGCGATCGCGGAGATCATCCCACTGGTGATGCTGGCGTTGTTCTTCCCGCCGGCGGGTGCCACCGTGCTGGAACAGGGCGGCCGCATCATCTTGCTGCTTCTGGTCGCAGCCGCCGCGGGTCTTGCGCTGCTGTCCATCGGGAAGAAGGGCTTCCTCGACGGACGCATCCGCCGACTCGCCGACACGACAGCGCAGCTTCGCGTGCGCAGCGCCTTCCTCCTGATCCTCGGCCTGGCTGCGCTCGCCACCCACTTCCAACTGGAAGTGATCTTGGCCGCATTCGCTGCCGGACTCGTGCTGGGCGCGAGTCGGAAGGCTGCACTCGAGCAGGGTGCCCACCTGAAGAAGCTCGAGGGTGCCGCCTTCGGCATCTTCATCCCGGTCTTCTTCGTCTCGACCGGCATCAACCTCGACGTGTCGCTGCTGTTTGCCTCTGCCGAGGGGGTGCTGCTGGTGCCGATCTTCCTGCTCGCACTCCTCGTCATCCGTGGCGTGCCTGTGCTGGTCTACCGCCGACTGATGACACCGGGCGAGCGCCTCGGCACGGCGTTCTTCCAGGCAACGTCGCTCTCACTGCTGATCGCCGCGGCTCCGGTCGGCCTCGCCGCGCACGCCATCACCGAGCGCGGCTCCACGGCGCTGATTGCCGCGGGCATGCTCAGCGTGATCCTCTATCCCGCCATCGGCAAGGCCGTGCTCAAGCGCAGCCAGACGCAGCTGCCCGATGGGTTGCACACGCCGGCCGGTCAGGATCAGCCGGTCTAGGCAGACGCTTTCGCGGCGGCCATCACGGCCTCCGCGATCTTCGCGTACCCCGTGCAGCGGCAGAGGTTGCCGCTCAGCGCGAGACGGATCTCCTCCTCCGACGGATCGGGATTGCGTCGCAGCAGCGCGTGGGCGGAGACGAGCATGCCCGGCGTGCAGTACCCGCACTGCACGCCACCCTTGTCGAGGAACGCAGCCTGGATGGCGCTGAGGTCCTCACCGTTGGCGAGACCCTCGACCGTCGTGATCTCCGAGCCTTCGGCCTGGAGCGCGAGGTACGTGCATGAATTCACAGGACGCCCATCGACCATCACCATGCAGGCGCCGCATTCGCAGTCGTCGCAGCCGGTCTTGGTACCCGTCAGGCCGATGTCCTCGCGGATCGCGTTGAGCAGCGTGGCATCGCCCTCGAGCTCGACGGGATAGGCCATCCCATTGACGTTCAGCGTGGCGGCGTGCTTCATCGTGCAGAACCTTCCATGAAGACCGGCGTGGCCGGGATCGGGAACTCCTCGCCGCGGGCGCGGCGGACGGCCACGTCGACGGCGCGCTTGGCGATCACGCCGATCATCGCGCGCCGGTAGTCCTCGTTGGCGCGCAGGTCGGAGATCGGGGTGGCGTCAGCGGAGGCGCCGGCGGCAACAGCCTCGAGCGCGGCGTCGTCGCCGGTCGTGCCGATCACGGCAGACTCGGCACCGGGACTGCGGAGCAGCGTCGGGCCCACGGCGGTGAGGGCAACGCGAGCGGCGGTGACGGTGTCGCCGTCAAGCGTGACGCAGGCAGAGGCACCGACGATCGCGATCTCCATCGCGCGGCGGTACTCGAGGCGCACGTACGCGCTGCCCGAATGGACCGGCAGCGACGGGACGACGACGTCGACCAGGAGTTCGCCGGGCTTCGCCGAGGTCTTACCGGGCCCGGTCCACAGCTCTTCGATCGGCACGACGCGGTCGCCGCCGGCTGCGGAGCGCAGCGTGGCGGAGGCACCAAACACGATCAGCGGAGCGCCGGTTTCCATGGCCGGCGAGGCGTTCATCACGTTGCCCCCGATCGTGCCGACGTTGCGGGTGGCATGCGAGCCGACGATCGCGGAGGCGTCCGCGAGGGCGGTCCACGTGGTACGAATCGCGTCGCTGGCGACGATGTCGGCGTGCGTCGCGAGCGCACCGAGCGTGAGGTCGCCGGAGGCGTCGATGCCGCGCAAGGCGTCGATGCGGTGAATCGCGACGACGTTGCCGGGCAGCTCCCGGCCGGCGCGTGCCTGCACGATCAGGTCGGAGCCACCGGCAACGACCTTGACGTTCGATCCATCGCCGACGAGGCTCAGTGCCTCATCGACGGTCGTGGCCGTATGAAATGCGACGTCTCCCACCGAAAACTTCCTCCCTGCGCAACGCCCTCCGTTGCGCTCACTGCCGGAAAGCGTACGTGCAAAGGCGGCGGAGTGGTAGACGGAGTCCACCACGGTCGCGGAGAGGCTACTGTTCACGTTCAGGAGGCCGCCCAACCAATGACCGATTCCGCCGAGCCCGACAATCCCTTCGCCGCCGACGTTCCTGGCGTCGATGTGCAACCTGCGACGTACGTGCTCTTCGGCGCCTCCGGCGACCTAGCGGCCAAGAAGCTCCTACCTGCGGTCTACAACCTCTACGCCGAAGGGCGTCTGCCCGAGCGCTTTCGCCTGCTCGGCATCGGCAGCAGCATGCCGGAGCACAACTTCCGCGACCACATGATCAACGCCGTGCGCCAGCACTCCCGCAGTACGGTTGTCGACGCGGTCCTCGATGCACTCCTCGAGCGCGTGGACTACATCCAGGGCGACTTCACAAAACCGGCGCTGTTCCGCAAGCTCAACGAGAAGCTGACGGCCGGCGACAAGGCCATCGGTGGCCCCACGCGTCGACTTTTCTATCTCGCGGTCGCCCCCCGCTTTTTCGGCCCGATCGCGCAGTCGCTCCACGAGGTCGGCCTCGCGCGCGGCGCCGATCCCGAGTCGGTCCTGATGATCGAGAAGCCGTTTGGCCACGATCTCGAATCGGCCATCGCGCTGAACGAGGAGGTGACGGCCGCCTTCGACGAATCGCACATCCTGCGCCTCGACCACTACCTCGGCAAGGAGACGGTGCAGAACCTGCTCGTCTTCCGCTTCGCAAACGGCATCTTCGAGCCGCTCTGGAATCGCCGGTACATCGATCACGTGCAGATCACCGCCGCCGAGGATCTCGGCACGGGTGGTCGCGCCGGGTACTACGACCAGTCCGGCGCGATCCGCGACGTGATCCAGAACCACGTGATGCAGCTTGTCGCCCTGACCGCGATGGAGCCGCCGGCGATCTTCGACGCCGACTCGATCCGCGATGAGAAGGAGAAGGCGCTCAAGTCCATTCGCTGTGTCGGCTCCGCGCGCGGCCAGTACACCGCGGGCGATGTCGATGGCGGTCCGGTCCCCGGGTACCTCGAAGAAGACGGCGTGCCCCCGACCTCCACGACCGACACGTTCGCGGCCCTCAAGCTCGAGGTCGACAACTGGCGCTGGGCTGGCACCCCGTTCTACATCCGCGCCGGCAAGCGCATGCCGCGTCGCTCGACGGAAATCACGATTGCCTTCCGTCCTGTGCCACACAAGCCGTTCGCCGACCCGAAGGTGGCGCAGAGCATCCGCCCGAATCTGCTGACCCTGTCGATCCAGCCGAACGAGGGTGCCTCGCTGCGTATCGAGGCCAAGGCCCCGGGCGTGGCGCAAGAGCTGCGTCCCGTGCGCATGGATTTCCTCTACGGCGAGACCTTCACGCGCGATACACCCGAGGCGTACGAGCGGCTGATTCTCGACGCGCTACGCGGCGACGCAACGCTCTTCACGCGCGCCGATGAGGTCGAGCAGGCCTGGCGCATCGTGGATCCGGTGATCGACTCGTGGCAGAAGAACGACGTGCCGCTCGAGCCGTACATCGCGGGCACCCCCGGACCGCCGTCGGCGGATGCGCTGATCCGCGCCGACGGTCGGAAGTGGCGGCGGCTGTGACCACTGCGGCAACCGAAACCCGTGAGCTCGGGGCGAAGGGGCTGCAGTGGCACGCCAAGGGCACGTCGACCGACGTCGTCGCCGACGTGCTGGCCAAGCTGTTGCGTCAGGCCGATCATCTCGGTGGAGATCACGTGTCGCTGCGGACCATGAATCTGATCGTCGCGCCGGACCCGCAGAAGGCGACCGCGCATAAGGCGACTGCCCAGGCGACCGCTCTCCACCCGGCGCGCATGATCCGCCTCGTCGAGCACACGCCCGACCGACTCGACGCCGATGTCCACGTGCGGTTGATCGAACTCGGCGACGCTGGTATGCAAGTGCTCGTGGAGGACATCGTGATCACCGCGAACGCCAGCCGTCTCGCCCACGCCACCTCGCTCGTGGCTCCGCTGCTCGCCCGCGGTCTACCGACCGTCGCCTGGCTCCCGGGCTACGACCATGGCGATACCGCAGCTGCGCTCGCCATCACCGCACACGTCACCGTCTTCGACAGCGATCGCGATCCTGACCCGGCGCGGGCAATCGGCTTTGCCCACGGCACGGCACTCGAACACCCCTCGCGCGATCTCGCCTGGTTGCGCACGCTCGACTGGCGGCGCCGCATCAGCGCGGTGTTCTCGACGGAACAGGCCCAGGGCACGCTCGCCTTCGCCCCGTCCGGCGACGTCGTCGGCAACGTCCAAAGCCCCGCCGCGATGCTCCTCGCCGCATGGATCGCCGTCCGCGCCAACGTCAACGTCACCCTGCGCCCCGGTTCCGGCACCGAGCCCGTCGAGGCCGTGACGATCGCCGGCATTGCGATTCCGCCCGGGAGTGGCTCGGCGTGTAGCGTCGGCATGCTCGGGGAGGCACTCGACACCGTCTACTCAGCACCCCTTGGGTACGAGGATGCACTCAAGTCGCTCGATCGAGTCGCAATCGTCGCATGACTCCGACGGTGGTCCTAGCCGGCGACATCGGCGGCACCCATGCTCGTTTTGCCCGTGTTGCCGCCGGCGCTGGCGCGGTCGCCTTTGAGCAGCAACAGACCTACGACGTGCGCGGATCGGCGTCGCTTGAGACGCTGGTGCAGCGGTACCTGGCCGATCATCCCGGGCCGATCACCGCTGCCGCTATCGGTATTGCTGCACCGATTGTCGGGGGCAAGGCGAACCCGATCAACCTCCCATGGGCCGTTGATGAGGCCGAGGTCCGGTCGGCCATCGGCAGCGAACGCGGGTACCTCCTGAATGATCTGCTCGCCAATGCCTGGGGCATCGGCGAGCTCGGGCCCGACCAGTTCGAGGAGCTGCAGCCCGACCGCATTGGCCTCGGTGGCAACCGCGCCGTCTGCTCGGCCGGCACCGGCCTCGGCATCGCCGGCATGGTCGCGATTGGTGATACCTGGCATCCGTTTTCGAGCGAAGGCGGCCATATCGACTACGGCCCGCGTGATGCGGACGAGGATGCGCTGCTCGTCTGGCTACGGGCGCACGAACCCGACTGGGAACACGTCAGCGCCGAACGTATCGTCTCGGGGCCGGGGATCCACGCGATTTGGACCTTCCTGACCGCAACCGACCGGGCGACACCGACACCAGATCTGCTCGCAGCGATGCACGCGGGTGATCCCAGTGCCGCAATCTCGCACGCGGCGCTCGCAGACACCGACAAGAGCGCGGTCCTGACCCTCGAGTACTTCGCGCGAGCGTACGGCGCCCAGGCGGGCAATCTCGCGCTGGTGCTGCTCTCAACGGGCGGCATGTACATCGGCGGTGGTATCGCGCCGCGCATCCTGCCGTTCCTGCGGCGCGGCGGCTTCCTCGATGCCTTTCATGCGAAGGGCCGCTACAACGGATTGCTCGAGCAAATGGCGGTGCGCGTGATCCTCGACGACCACTGCGCGCTCCGTGGCGCGGCCCGCTTCGCCCTGACGTCGCTCGACGGCTGAGCATGGAAATCCGCAATCGCGACCGGGATGCAACGCCGTTCACGACCGCCGATGGTTCCACGATTCGCGAACTGATCCATCCGAACGACACCGCAGTACGTCATCAGAGCCTGGCCGAGGCGACGCTCCCTGCCGGCGGCGCCACGGAGCGCCACTACCACCGCGAGGCCGAGGAGCTGTACCTGATCCAGGACGGCACGGGCGTCATGGAGATCGACGGCGAGAGCCGCGAGGTCGCGCTGGGTGACGCGATCCTGATTCCCGCCGGGTCGTGGCACCAGATCGTCGCCACGAGCGACCTGCAGTTCCTGTGCTGCTGTGCCCCGCCGTACCGGCACGACGACACCTTCTTCACCTAGCCCGTCCGTCGGAAGCGCCCGCGCAGGCGGGGCCGACGCGGTATCGTTTCGACATCTCAACGGAGGAACAACCGTGGCAGCAACGGGCATCGATGGAATCAGCGAGATCCTCGGCGAGAAGGCCGACTATCTCCTCGGACACACCTGCACGACGATCGACAAGGGCCGCCTGCATCTGCCGGGCACCGACTTCGTCGATCGCGTGGTGCGCGAGAGCGACCGTCCCAACCCCGTCCTGAAGAGCCTGCAGGCCATGTACAACCACGGCCGCCTCGCGGGCACCGGTTACCTGTCGATCCTGCCGGTCGACCAGGGCATCGAACACTCCGCGGGCGCCTCGTTCGCCAAGAACCCCGACTACTTCGACCCGGCCAACATCGTCGAGCTGGCGATCGAAGGCGGCTGCAACGCGGTGGCCTCCACGCTGGGCGTGCTTGGCTCGGTGTCGCGCAAGTACGCGCATCGCATTCCGTTCATGCTCAAGCTGAACCACAACGAGTTCCTGAGCTACCCGAACGGCTACGACCAGATCATGTTCGCCTCGATCCAGCAGGCGTACGAGATGGGCGCTACGTCGGTCGGCGCCACGATCTACTTCGGGTCCGAGGAGTCCAAGCGTCAGCTCATGGAGGTCTCCGACGCGTTCCAGGCCGCACACGAGCTCGGCATGGCAACAGTCCTCTGGTGCTACCTGCGCAACTCGGCGTTCTCGCCGAAGGACGGCGGCCCCGATTACCACACGGCTGCCGACCTCACCAGCCAGGCCAACCACCTGGGCGTCACGATCCAGGCCGACATCATCAAGCAGAAGGCACCGGAGACGGCCGCCCCCGGCTTCCTCGATCTCAACTTCGGCAAGACCGACAAGCGGGTCTACGAGAACCTGATGACGGACCACCCGATCGACATGACGCGCTACCAGGTCGCCGGTTGCTACATGGGCCGTTCCGGTCTGATCAACTCGGGTGGCGCCTCGGGCGATAACGACCTGCACGACGCGGTCTACACCGCCGTCGTCAACAAGCGCGCGGGCGGCATGGGCATGATCTCCGGCCGCAAGGCGTTCCAGCGACCCCGCAACGAGGGCATCGCGCTCCTCAACGCGATCCAGGACGTCTACCTCTGCGACGACGTCACGATCGCCTAGACGACGTGAAGGCCTCGAGGTGGCTCGGTCCGAATGGGCCGATTCACCTTGAGGTCATCACGTCGCCTGGTTTCGAGACGCCTCGGAGTCCATGCCTCCCGTGGTGCCGATGATCCACTTCGGCGACGGCGATCAGTCCGGCACGAGCCGACCAAGTGGCTTGGCCAGCGCCAGCACCACCAGGGCGGCGATCAATGCGATCACGCCCAGCAGTGCGAAGAACGCCTGCTGTCCGAGCTGGTCGTAGTACGCCGCGATACGGCCGCCAATTGCGTCGCCGACGCTGGTGGCCAGGAACCACACGCCGAGCGTCTGCGACACACGATCGGGCGGCGAAAGGCGCGTGGCGGCGGCCATACCAACGGGACTGAGCATCAACTCGCCCACCGTCTGAATCGCGAATACTGCGATCAGCCACGTCGCCGCGACCTTGCTGTCAACGGCGGCATGCGCGGCGAACACCATCACCAGCATGGAGATCGCGACGAGCAGGAGGCCGCCGAAGAACTTGTACGGCGTACTTGGCTGCTTGCCACGTACACCGAGCGCCGTCCAGATGATCGCCATCACGGGCGCCAAGGCGATGATCAGCAGCGGGTTGACACTCTGGAACCAACTGGACGGGAACGTCCAGCCGAACACGACGTTGCGGGTGTCCTCCTGCGCGAAGATCGCGACGGTCGAGCCAGCCTGGTCGTAGACGAGCCAGAAGACCGCCGCCGCGACGAACAGGGCGAGCAAGACGAGCACCTTGTTGCGGTTCTCCGCGTTGCCGCGCTCATCACGCAGGGTGCGGGCAAACCAGGCGACGGGGATCAGGACGATGATGATCGTGATCAACAGCTCGATGGCGTCGGACGAGAGGTGCAGGACCTTCAGGTCGAACGCCACCAGGATCGCGACGACAACGGCCGCGATCACGGCGCCGATGCCGTACCGACGCTTCTCCTCTGCCCGCAGCGGGTTCTCGGGGGCGGCGCCAATCGGACCGAGGCCGCGGATGCCGATGGCGTACTGGACGAGGGCGATGATCATGCCGGCCGCCGCGGCGCCGAAGCCCAGCTCCCACGAGACCTGCTGGCCGAGATAGCCGCAGACCAGCGGTGCGAGGAAGGCGCCGAGATTGATGCCCATGTAGTAGATCGAGAAGCCGGCGTCACGCAGGTCGGGCTTGTAGTCGTAGATGGCACCGACCATCGCGGTCATGTTCGGCTTCAACAGCCCGGTACCGACGATGATCAGCGCAAGCGCGGGAAATAGTCCGGCTCCGCCGAAGATCGCCAGCACGATATGTCCGCCCGCGATGATCGCGCCGCCGAGAAAGACGGTGCGGCGTGCGCCAAGCAGGCGATCGCCGATCCAACCGCCCGGCAATGGCGTCAGGTACACGAGCGCCACGTAGATCGCGTAAATGCCAGCGGCCTTGGCGGCACTGAAGCCCATCCCGCCGTCACTCACCGGCGTGATCATGAACAGCACGAGCAGCGCACGCATGCCGTAGTAGGAGAAGCGCTCCCACATCTCGGTCATGAACAGCGTCGCGAGGGCACGCGGCTGTCCGACCAGCGTGCGGTCGAACGGGTTGTACGGAATCGCGCTCACGCGAGGCAGCCCTTCAGATTGCTGCTCGCCGTGAGGTTGGTCAGCGGGTTCGTCTCGCTCCCGGCGCCAAGCACCACCGTGCGGCGCGCATCGGCGATCCAGCAGTCATCAGCGCCAACCTCCACCGCGAAGCGAACCTGGACGACGGTGTTGCCCACGCCCAGCGAGGCGAGACAATCGAGCGTAGGCCGCGTTCCGGTGCAATCGACGGATCGCAGTTCGACCAGCGGTGCCTGCGCGTCGATCACGGCCTTGAGGGAATTGGCGACGGAGGTCTCGACCTTCGCGTTCGCCCCATCACCGTACGAGCCACACGCGCCGACGAGCAGCGCGGTAAGCAGAACGAACACGGCGGACGCGCGGTGCATTTCGAGAGACTACTTGCCCGGGAGCGGTGACCGCGCGCGACGACCGCTAGGATGCGTGCGCACGCGACGACGAGGACTATTCATGGCTGACAACGCGAAGACCCCGCCCCCGCCGAAGAAGGCGCCGCAGAAGAGCTCTGGTGGCTCGAAGCGCAGCCTGTGGACGATCATCGTCATCGCCGGCATTGCCGCCGTCATCGTCGCTGGTGGCCTCATCTATCTGTCGCAGCGCAGTGGTGACACCAGCGCCAGCGAGTCGAGCGCAGCCGATGTCGCAGCCGGCAAGCTGAAGGACACGAAGCAGGTCACCGAGTTCTTCGCGGGCATTCCGCAGAACGGCAACACCCTTGGCGATGCCGCAGCCCCCGTGACGATCACCGAGTTCGGCGATCTGCGCTGCCCGGTCTGCAAGAACTTCGCGCTCGATACCGAGAATCAGATGATCGGCACGTTCGTGAAGCCCGGCAAGGCGAAGTTCGTGTATCGCATCTGGCCGATCCTCGGTCCCGACTCGGTCAACGCCACCCAGTGCGCGATCGCCGCGCAGCAGCAGAACAAGCTGTTCGAGTATCAGGATCTCTGGTACCACAATCAGCAGGACGAGAACATCGACTACGCGACGCCTGCGTTCTGCGACGGCATTGCCAAGGCCCTTGGGCTCAACATGACGCAGTTCCAGAAGGATCGGCAGGACGAGGCACTGTGGACGCCGGAGGTCCAGGACGTCCAGGTGATCGCTGCGCAGGAGGGCTTCGGCGGCACGCCGTCGTTCATCGTCGAGGGCCCGAAGGGCAAGAAGGTCCTGACGGGCTCGCTGCCGGACATCGCGGCGATCACCGACGCCGTCAAGTCGGTGCAGTAACCGCGTGGAGGGCCGCCCCGTCGAGACGGTCGCGGAATCGCCGAGCGAGCTCTGGCGCCGGATCGGCGGTGCCTTGGGGTCGCTCGGCGGGGGCATCGTCGAGGGCGAGGTCCAGCAGGTCACGGTCGCGTCGTCCGGACATCTGTACTTCACGCTGAGTGACGGCGAGGCGACGATCCGCTGCATCATGTGGCGCTCCGCCGCCGCCAACCTACCCGATCCGCCCGTTCAGGGCCGGTTGATCCAGGCGCGGTACACGAAGATCGACCACTACGCCAAGAGCGGCACGGTCTCGCTGATCTGCAGCGCGATCCGCTCGGCGGGTGAGGGCGAGCTACTGCAGCGCGTGCTCGATGTGCGCGACCGGCTGCGCGCTGAGGGGCTCACTGAGCCCGAAGCAAAGCTGCCATTGCCGCGCTTCCCGCGCCGCGTCGGTCTTGTCACCGGTCGCGACTCCGACGCCGAGGCCGACGTGATCCGCGCGTTGCGCGACCGCTTCCCCCCCACCCGCATCACCGTCTGCCACTCGCTCGTCCAGGGCGTTGGCGCGGTCAATGATCTGATCGAGGCACTGGCCACCGTTGCGGCGGCACCCGCCGTCGACGTGATCATTCTCGCGCGCGGTGGCGGCAGCGTCGAGGATCTCCTGCCGTTCTCCGATGAGGCTCTGTGCCGCGCGATCTCCGCGCTCGGGATGCCCGTGATCACCTCGATTGGGCATACCCGCCAGCGACCCAATTGCGATGAGGTGGCGAGCGCCGCCGCCGAAGTGCCAGCTCGAGCTGCCGAGCACGCCGTGCCCAGCGCGTCGGAGTTGCTCGCGCTCCTCGATCGGCTGGCGAGCGATGCCGGGGGCTTCGCGGCCGCGAACGTCGGCGACGCCAGCGCCCGCGTGGAGCTTGCCGCCATGCGCCCGGCTGGTCAGGCCGCACTCGTCGCTCGCACCAGCCGCATCGACCTTGCGGGCCAGGCTCTGCGTCACACCGCAGAGCTGGCGACCAGCGCGCTACGCGAGCGCCTTGCGGATGGCGCCATGGCGCTGCAGCGTGCGCTGAGCGACCTGCCGCGCGCGTCGTCGCTCGACGTGACGCGCGAGCGGCTGACTGCCGCCACCGCGGCAGTGAACCACGGACTCGCGCTGCGCGCGGCCGCCCTGACCGCGGCAGAGGACCTGATTCGCGCGCGCGACTGGCGCGAGCGAGGCTTCGCTCTCGTGCGCCTCCCCGACGGCACGCTGCTACGCGATGGTGCCGCCCTGTCGGCGGGCCAGACCGTGGCGATCCAATTGAAGGGCGCTACGCTCGACGCCACGATCGATGCAATTCACCCCGACCCCACGGAGGGCGCCGCATGAGCGAGCCGCAGAAGGTGTCGTTCGAGCACGGACTCGAGCGACTCGAGGAGATCGCCGAGAAGCTCGGTGAGGCCGAGTTGAGCGTCGAGGAGACGATCGCGCTGCTGCGCGAGGGCAAGGGGCTCGAGAAGGCACTGCGCTCCTATCTCGAAACGGCAGAGAAGGACCTGCAGGAGATCGAGAAGGGCAAGGGGCTCACGGAGTTCGTCATCGAGCGCCCCGACGCCACCGCCTGAGCACGTATCGCGTCCGCGTCAGGAACGGCACGGGGCATGTGCAACGATGCCCACTCGATGGATCATGTTTCCCCCGAACTCGCACCCGCCTGTCGCGCGACACCGGTTGGGCGCCTGCTGGCCGAGCGTAACGAGGCCGGCGAGCACTTCGTTCGCTCACATCACGGCGTTCCGCAGATCGCCGAGCGCGACTACGCACTCGAGGTAACGGGGCTCGTCACACGCCCGCTTCGCTGGTCGCTTGCCGACCTGCGCAAGCTCTCGCACACGACGGCGCACGTCACGCTGGAGTGCGCGGGTCATCGTCGGACGGAACTCGATCCCCCTGCCGCCGGCGTTCCCTGGGAGCTTGGCGCGGTTGG
This sequence comes from Thermoleophilia bacterium, assembly GCA_037133755.1. Taxonomy (GTDB): domain Bacteria; phylum Actinomycetota; class Thermoleophilia; order Gaiellales; family F1-60-MAGs149; genus F1-60-MAGs149. Next base: position 190,195 of record JBAXNN010000002.1, on the reverse strand, counting down.
CCATGCCCGCTGGGCCGGCGGGCAGCTGACCGATCTGTTCACCATCGTGCGGCCACTGCCGGAGGCGACCCATGTCGTCTTTCATGGCGGTGATCGAGGCGCCATCGAGGGCTACGACACCCCGCAGTCGTTTTCTCGCGCCGTCCCGCTCGGCGACCCCGCGATCCGCGAGACGATCCTCGCCTGGGAGATGAACGGGCGCCGTCTCGAGCCGGAGCACGGCTACCCGGTGCGCGCGATCGTGCCGGGCTGGTACGCCGTCGCGTCGGTCAAGTGGCTCACGCACATCGAGTTCATTCAGGGCGAGTTCGACGGGTTCTATCAGGCGATCGACTACCGCCTCCGCGAGGAGGGCGAGCCCGAGCCCGGCCGCGAGCTGAACCACATGCCCATCAGCTCGCTGATCACGAGTCCCGAAACCACGGATGCCATCCCTGCGGGCGAGGTCCTTGTGCGCGGCATCGCCTGGGGTGGGATCGGCGGCGTCGGTGGCATCGACGTGCAGGTCGACGACGGTGAATGGCAGTCCACGCGCATCGATCCGGGCCCTGGTCGTCATGCCCCAACGCAGTTCTCCATCACGGTCGAGCTCGCACCCGGTACGCACGTGATTCGGTCGAAGGCCCGTGATCGCGACGGCAACCGCCAGCCCGACACGATGGCCTGGAATAGTCGTGGCTACGGCGTCAACGACGTGTACGCCGTCGAACTCACCGTCGTGTAGCGGTTACCGAGCGCCCGGCGTCGTCGTACTCAGCGATGCTGCTGCCACGGCGCGCTCGACCGCGAGAGAGAGGGCGTCACCTGCCGCCAACCGCGCGGCAAGCGTTCCGCAGAGGCAATCTCCCGCCCCGGTCGTGTCCGCCACGTCAACCTCAGGCGCCGGAATGGTCGTGGCGGTATCACCCTCGAGGAGCAACGCACCGGCGGCGCCGAGCGTGACGATCACGGGCGCCCCGGTCATGGCCTGCAGCACGCGCGCGGCCCGTTCCGGATCGGGAATCCCCGTGAGGTCCGCGACCTCGTGCTCGTTCGGGATCAGGATCGGCTGCGCCGCGAGCAGCCGCTGCGGAATTGGGCGCGTCGGTGCGGGATTGACCACGATCGTCCAACCGCCGGCGCTGGCCGCATCGGCGGCGGCACACAGGGCTTCGTCCGGTGCCTCAAACGACAGCAGCACCACGCCCGCATCGCCCGTGACGGCAGCCGGGTCCATCGTGATCAGGCGATTCGCACCCGGTGCGACGGCGATCTGATTACGGCCGTCGGCATCGACGACGATCAGCGCAAGGCCCGTTGACGCTTCGTCGCTGCGCGCGACATGCGTGACCTCGACGCCTGCTGCGCGGAGCTCGTCAATCGCGCCATCACCAATGGCGTCGCGCCCGACGCACCCGACCATCCGTACCGTCGCACCCGCGCGCGCCGCCCCGACCGCCTGATTGGCCCCTTTGCCGCCACCGAACCGCTGGTACGTCCCGCCCGAGACGGTCTCGCCCTCCCGTGGCAGCCGGTCGACCCGCACGACCTCGTCGACGTTGATCGAGCCGACGACGGCGACGATGCCCATCGCAGCCCTAGACGGCAGCGACCGCGGAGGCGTGCAGGATTTCGTCAACGGTGGCGACCATCGCGCCGTACATCGTCTCCATGTACGAGATGCCCGCGGCCTTGTCCTCCGGCGTGAAGGCCGAGATGCCGTCATCGGCGAGCACCACGCGAAAGCCACCGATGAAGGCGTCACCCGCGGTGTGCTGCACGCAGATATGGGCGTGCTGACCCGTCAGGATCACCGTGTCGACGTTGCACTGCTTGAGGTACATCTCGAGCCCGGTCTCATGAAAGCCGGAATACCAACGCTTCGGGAACTGGAAGTCGCCCTGCTGGGGCGCCAACTCCGGGATGACCTGCGCACCGGGCGTGCCGGCGACGGCGTGCGGACCCCACAACGCCTCCTCCATGTCTCCCGGAAGATGCGCGTCGTTGGCGTAACAGACGGGCCAGCCACGCTCGCGCGCACCGGCCAGCAGGCGCGCAATCGGCTCGATGCAGGCCTGCGACGGGGGATTGGCGAGGGCGCCGGTAACGAAGTCGACGAGCATGTCGGCGACGATCACGGCGGGGCGATTGAGCGGCTCCATATGAGGGAACCGTATCAAGTTGGCGAATCCACTCCGCGGTCTGCCACGCCCGTAGTGCCGTGTGGCAGGATGAGACCTGTTCCCGATTCGAGAGGACCTTCTATGGCCCTGCGCCGAGCATCCGCCCGACGTTTCCTAATCGCGATCGCCGCTCTTGCAGCGGTGCTCGTCCTTCCCGCGCTTGCGAGCGCCAACAGCAAGCTGCAGGCGGGCTTCCTGGATAACGACTACGCGGGGACGTACCCCACGGAGTTCTGGCAGGACGCGGTCACGCTCAAGGTCGGGTTCATGCGCTGGGATATGCAGTGGGGTGAGATGGCCGTCAGCAAGCCGGCAAATCCGCGCAATCCCGCCGATCCGGCGTACCACTTCGCGCAGACCGACCAGTTCGTGCTGAACGCTGCGGCCCACGGCCTGCAGGACAAGGTCATGTTCACGCTGTGGAAGACGCCGACGTGGGCGACCAAGGCCAAGTCGGCCAAGGCCACGCAGATGCCGGGCCTGACGGATTGGAAGAACTTCGTCGCTGCGTGTGCCACGCGCTACTCGGGCACGTACGTCCCGCCGGGCAGCACCACCCCGCTCCCGCGCGTCACGGCGTGGGAGACGTGGAACGAGCCCAACGCGAGCTTCGCCTTCCAGCCGCAGAAGAAGAACGGTAAGTTCGTCTCGCCGGCCAACTACGTCAAGCTCCTCAACGCCCTCAAGTCCGAGGTCAACAAGGCCGTCAACTTCAAGCCCACGTTCGTGGCCGGCGCGCTCTACAAGCAGGGGAGCCCTGGCAATCCGAGCCCGATCGACTTCATGAAGGGCATGAAGGCCGCCGGTGCCAAGTTCGACGTGCTGTCGATGCATCCGTACAACAACACGCCGCGCCTCGGTCTCAACGACGGCAAGGACCAGAGCAAGACGAATCCGCGCTTCATCGGCGTCGGCAACTTCGACACGTTCATCTCGCTCTCCAACCAGATCTTCCGCAAGAAGTACCCGATCTGGGTGACCGAGTTCGGCTGGGCCACGCCCGCGGCCGGCAAGTCGCAGTACACGGTCTCCTTCGCGCAGCAGGCGCAGTTCGCGTACGACTCGATCCTCCGCTTCAAGCAGCTGCCGCAGGTCGAGAGGATGGCCTGGTTCCTGGTGCGCGACAACGCGCCGAAGGCCGGTGCCTGGTACACGACCGGCCTCGAGAAGTCGAACGGCGATCACAAGCCGTCCTTCAACTCCTGGATCTCGGCTTCGGGCAAGCTCAAGAAGTCGTCGATCCACTAGCTCACCGTTCGTTCCCGGCCCCCGCTGTCGTCCGACAGTCGGGGGCCGGACGCATTTCATGACCCTCCGTCACCCTTCGATCCGCTCGCTCATCGCCACCGCCGCCTTGGTCGGTGCGCTGGCTATTCCGAGCGCGGCCGCCGCCAAGAGCACGCTGCAGGTCGGCTTCCTCGACAACGCCTACGCCTCGACGGATTCGGCGGGCTACTGGAACGACGCCGTCAAGCTGCACGTCGGCTTTGCCCGTTGGGATATGCAGTGGGATCAAATCGCGGTCAACAAGCCGCGGAACGCGCGCAATCCGGCCGATCCGGCGTACTTCTGGGCGCTGACCGACCAGTTCGTCCTGCAGGCCGCCGCTCACGGGCTCCAGGACCGCGTGATGTTCACCCTCTGGAAGACGCCGAAGTGGGCGTCTTCCACCGGTTCCACCAAGGCCCGCGCGACGCAAATGCCGAAGCTGAAGGACTGGCGCGCTTTCGTCTACGCCGTCGCCAAGCGCTATTCGGGCACCTACACCCCGCCTGGGGCTACCTCGCCCCTGCCGCGTGTCACTGCCTACGAGACGTGGAACGAGCCGAACGCATACTTCGCCTTCCGCCCGCAGTGGCAGCACGGTGTGCCGGTGTCACCGCGCAACTATGCGCAGCTGCTGAAGGCCGTCCGCTACGAGGTCGGTCGTGCCGTCCCGTTCAAGCCCACCTTCGTCGCGGGTGCCATGTACAAGCAGGGCGGCCCATCGAGCCTCTCCCCTGTCCAGTTCATGCAGGGTCTTGCACGGGCCAAGGCCAAGTTCGATGTCCTCTCGATGCATCCGTACAATCGCGTGCCCGCGCTGGGGATCCGCGATGGCTCCAACGAAAGCCGCACCAACCCGTACTCGATCAGCGTTGGCAACTTCGAGAGCTTCATCAATGTCGCCAACGGCATCTTCGGTCGTCGCTACCCGATCTGGATCACCGAGTACGGCCTCCAGACACCGGCGCACGGTGTCGTGCGCGCTGCCACCTACAAGCAGCAGGCAACGTTCGTGCGGCAGTCGATCGCGAAGCTCAAGTCGCTGCCGCAGGTGGAGCGCGCCGCGTGGTTCCTGATCAAGGACGATCCCCCGCGCAACGGCCACTGGTACACCACGGGCCTGCGCAAGTCGTCCGGCGCCAAGAAGCCATCGTTCAATGCCTGGTCGCAGGCAGCGGCCAAGCTGAAGCGCTCCCCCATCAAGTAGCCATTCTGGGCCCGGCCCCAGATTGACCGAATTCGGGCCATTCTGGGGCCGGACCCAAACTGACCGCTTCGTCATTCTGAGCGTCTGCGGATCGCTGCCTGCGCGATCCGCCGCCGAACAGTCCGCTCACTCAAGTCAAGCACCTCGGCAATGTCGGCGTTTGACATGCCCCACTCCGCGAGCGAGCAGACGCGATGATCCAACAACTCTCGCTCGTTCATGGGCGGCAGCGCCAAAGGCGTGTCGGCTAACACCCATCGTTCGTAGCTACGACTGCTGAAGAAGGCCACCATGCGCAGCGCCGTACGCACGTCGAACCACTCAGGCGACGCCTCTCGCCCCGCCAGGAAGCGGTGTGTCGACCATCTCCAATCACTGGGGTCGCCAACCAGCCTTGCTTTGACCGGATTCATTGGGATGTATCGGGAAACCGCGAGCAGGTGCTTGGCGGTGTCGATGGGAATCACTTGATAGCGCCGGCCGAAAACCGTCCCACGTCGTCGCCCTTCGAGATTGCGCAGCCACGCAAGTTTGCTGTGCGTGCGGTGAAGCGCACCGGCGAGTGCATCTGGATGCGCCCGCACCAGTAGGTGGTAATGGGTGCGCATCAGGCACACATGACCGATCGCGACATCGAACTCACGTGCTTGGACGCCGAACTCATCCCAGAAAAGCAAGCATGAAGCGTCGTCTGGGAACAGGGCGTCCTCAGCCACGCCGCGCGCAATCACGTGCAATGGCCAGTTCCCATGATCGATGCGCCGTCGGCGAGACATGCCGACATGACAGCGAACATGGCGTCATGGGCGCGTGTCAGAAGCGCGCGACGGAGTGCCGGAAACGCTCGCAGCACCCGTCGCGCTGCGCAGGTGTTGGTCTATCACCGTCACGGGTTGGTCAATTTGGGGCCGGACCCAAACTGACCAGAAAGCGGTCAAATTGGGGCCGGACCCAGAATGTCCTACGGGCAGCCGGTGGCGGTGCCGGCGACGGCGGCGAGCACCGTTGCGGGAGCAAGTGTCGGCAGTGTCGACGGATCGGTTCCGGCGGGGACCATCACCTGGATGGTCGACTTCGGCAACAGCGGCTGCAGCTGGTTGACGATCATGCACGTGGCGCTCGGAATCGAGTCGAGCTGGAGCAGCGTGCCAAGCGGTGCGGTGTCCTTGGTCGAGACAACCGTCTTCCAGGGTATGTACTGCCCCTTCTTCGCGTAGCCGAAGCGATCGCGGTACTTGAGAAAGCGCACGCCCTTGCCGGCCGACCACGTGCCGTCGGGCTTCTTGTACGTCGGGCGGCCGCGCTTGGTGCGCCAGCCGCCGTCGCGCCAGACGGGCGCGCCCTTCGACCAATTGCCGTCGGTCAGTTGCTTTGTGCGCTGCCCGCGGGCGTTGACCCACCAACCGCCACCCAGCGCGAGGATGGTCTTGTTCTTCTTGGTGACACCAATCGAACGAGCCACGACACCGTCGGTGCCGTAGAGGAAGTCCTCGTTGAGGCTTTGGTACCGCAGGCCGGGCGCAGGCGTCTTCGCGCCGTACGAGAGCTTCTCAGCGGCCGGGATCAGATACGAGACGTTGAGGTTCCCCAACGGTCCGGGCGCGAGCGCCGTCGGCGGCGGGCAGTCAACGCCCTTCGGCACCGAAACGAGATCGGCCTTCGTCGGCAGCTTGAGCGTCTTGTCCGGGGGAATCAGCACGTCGATGTGGTTGCCGATGATCGCGCCGCCGGTGTCGTCTGCCGAGAAGCACCCCTTCGACGGCGTGTTCTTGAGCGCATCGATGTAGATCGTGGTGCCACGCGGGATCACCGACAGATCGGTCGCGATCGAGCGCCACGGCGTGACGGCCGTGCCGATCCCGACGCCAAACAGGTCGGGGTAGCCGCGGTAGTTGAGGTCGTCGGGCTGCCCTGCGAGCACGGCGGCCTTCTTGCAGACGACCTTGTACGCGGCGGGGTTAGCCGGCGGGTTCTGCCACGTCCCGTCATCGTTGGCGAACGTCGGGCGGAGGTTGTCGGTTGATGCCACGTTTGGATTGCCCGTGGCTGGATCAATCGCCCACCACACGCAGCCACCGGGCCGCGAGTACGGCGCTCCGTTGGTGAAGCCGCTCGCCGCCGTCTTCGTGGGCTGGCCGAGATTGTTGATCCACGCGCCAGCGCCGCTGCGCCAGTGCAACTGCACGTTGTCGTCGCCTGTGCCAGTGCCCTGCATCGCGACACCACGTGCTGAGTAGAGGAAGTCCTCGCGGTACGCCGTCTTGAGACCCGGTGCGACGATCTTCTTCGCTGTGAACCAGCTCTCCGGGGCAAACCAGTAATACGTGATCCAGAAGCTACCGAGTGCCACGGGCCGCGGAGAAGCGGTCTGTGCAGCGGCACCCGCGGTGCCGAAGGCGAGCATGGCAGCGCCTGCGATCAGGCACGCCGCAACCAGCCGTCGACCATGAATGCCAATGCGGGCGCGCATCGGTATGGAGGTTCGCGCCGAAGCTGCGCACCCCTTTACGGGCGTCGTGCACACACCCAAATACTGCCCCACGTTCGCGTGCGCCTCGTGATGCCCGGCACAATGCCGGTATGAGCACCACCCTTCTGGCCGCTGCCGTCATCGCGCTTGCCTGTGTCGTGGTGGCGGAGCCGCGGCTGCTCGGTCGCAAGTGGCCGCCGTACCTGCTCGCGGCTGGTGCAGGTATCGGCATCGCCTACGTCGTCGTCCACCTGCTGCCCGAGATCGCGATTGGAGCGGAGGTCGTGCGGCGCTCCACGGAGGGCAAACTCCCGTACGCCGAGTTGCATGCGTACCTGCTGGTGCTGATCGGCATCATCGGCACGCTGCTCCTGCGCGCCGCCCAGACCGGCTTGCACGGCATGGCGCCGCACCCACGGGTGCGCATCGTGCAGCCGGCGCTGTCCGCGCTCATCGTCGGTTACCTGTTGGCCGTCCGGGACAACACGGAAATCGGTCCGATTCTGCTCTTCACCCTCGCGATCGGCCTGCATATCGCACTCAACGCGCATGGCCTCGCGGTCAAGCTGAATTCGCCGCAAGGCGGGACCGTGCTCGCGGGCGCCATCGCCGTCGGGTACGTCGCTGGCCTCGGCTGGGAGGCGCCACCCGTCGTCGTGGCAGGCCTCCTCTCGCTGCTCGCAGGCGGCGTAATGACACGCACGATTCATGAGATCCTCGATGAGGAGAGTCATCTCGTCGCGCTCACGATCGGTGCGAGCCTTGAGGCAGCGCTCTTGCTCGGCGTCACCTAGCTGATGAGATTGGCGTCGCGCCTCTAGGAGTGCGTGACGGCTACAGGCGGCACGAAGCGGCAGTGCGGCTGTGGCTTGGCGCCGTCGTAGAGCGCGCGCAGCCACGGCACCCCGAGCGTGCCGATGATCGGGCCGGCCGGCACGTGCCCCACACCTCCCAGCCACTGCATCGTCAGGTCGGAACCGGCCGCACACCACTCGACTTGGGTGGCGGCATTGGATCCCGGCGGCACGATGGTGTCTGCGGTCCCCTGCGCCATCAGCACGGGCAGGTTCGACGGGAGTGGCGCGGGCGTCTGACGTTGCACAATTGCGGCGAGTTGCGGATCGTGCAGCGGGTTCTCGTCGAAGAAGGGGAACCCCACGCCAGCGGCAACGAACCCGAGCAGGGTGGGTACGGGCACGCCCCCGCTGAGGCACGCGTCGGCGACCGGCCCGGCGTAGAGCTTGCCCAGCCAGGACACCGCCCGATCGAAATCGACCTTCGGATAGGCGGCCGGCCACGACTCATACATCTCCGCCCCGACACCCCAGCCGATGCCGTCATCCCACTGTGCGTTGACGATCGCGTCGAGGTTGAGCGCCGGCGCACCGACCGCCACACCGAGCAGCGGTCGTTCGGGCAGTTCGCTGCGCGCCAGCTCGGCCGCCCAGACGGCGGCGTGCCCGCCCTGCGAATGGCCGAGCACGGTCCAGCGCCTGCTGGGCGCGGCACCGGGCACTGCGTCGAGTGCGCGCACCGAGTTGAGAATGTCGCGCGCCTCGGCCCGTCCGAGCAGATAGCCATTGGGCCCCGCGGTGCCGAGTCCGGCGTAATCCGTCGCGATCACCGCAAAGCCGTTGGCGACTGCATCGCTCATCCACGGTGTGGCCGCCAGCGGATCGGAGCGACGCGACGGCGCGCACCCTCGCCCGAGCCCGATCGTCCCGTGTGCCCACGCCAGGACCGGCCGACCATCCGCAGGCGGAGCCACCACCGGCACGATCGCGATCGCACCCGAAACCGCGGCGGATCCATTCGCGCGCTCCGTGCGGTACAGCAGGCGATAGGCGCGTCCACCCGCCACGTCAGCGCTTGGTAGCCGCTCCGTGTGGAAGACGGTTCCTGGCGGCGCGGCCTCCATCCCCTCGGGTGTCGCGTAGAAGGGATCGAGCGCATCTTGACGCCGCTCAGAGGCGATGCGGTGCGCAACGGAGGTCAGCACGATTGCCACCACGATGACGCCGAGGCAGGCGAGGATGGCCTTCTTCGCGGTCATGCTCCGAGACTATCAACGGCTCCGCGCCGCGACGGAGTGTGAGAGGATCTCCCTGTGAAGCACACTCCGAAGACCATTCCCGTCGCGTACATCGAGATCCCCAAGGGGAGTCGCAACAAGTACGAGTACGACGAGACCTATGGCACGGTCGTGCTCGATCGCACGCTGCGTGGAAGCACGCACTACCCCACCGATTACGGCTTTCTGATCGATACGCTCGGTGAGGACGGCGACCCGCTCGACGTGCTCGTGCTGCTGACGGAGCCCACGTTTCCTGGCTGTCTGATCCCCTGCGATCCCGTGGGCGTTCTGCACATGCACGACGAGGCTGGCGACGACCCCAAGTTGTTGATGATTCCCCACGACGATCCCTCGTGGTCGCATAAGGAGCATCTGTCGGATATCAATCCGAACCTGCTCGAGGAGATCGCGCACTTCTTCTCGGTCTACAAGGACCTCGAGGAGCACAAGACGGTGACGATTGGCGACTGGGAAGACCGCGAGGCGGCCGAGGCACTGATTCAGGCCGGCCGCGACCGCTTCACCACGAATCACCAAGCTTGACGTTCGCAGCGGATGTAGCCGCGCTGGGCGCTTAGGCCTGCACGCCCTCGAGTTCGTCCATTGACTCGAGTTCGGCGCCCTTCGTCTCTCGCACCCACTTCCAGGTGAAGAAGAACGACAGCACCGCGAAGAGCGTAAAGAGGCCGTACGCGAGGCCGAGACCGACGTGCACCAGCTCCGGGAAGGTCTCGGAGACGATGAAGTTGGCAATCCAGTTGGCCATCACCGTGATACTCATAGCGGCGGCGCGGATCGAGTTGGGGAACATCTCGCCAAGCAGCACCCAGACGACCGGACCCCAGGTGGCGGCGAAGAAGGCGACGAAGCAGTTGAGGGCGACGACCGCGACGAGGCCCATGTTGTGCGAGAGAATCGGCGCGTCGTTCGCACCCTGCGGTGCCGTCTCGAACACGATGGCGATCACTGCGAGGCTGACCGCCATGCCGGCAGAGCCGATCAGCAGCAGTGGCTTGCGACCGATGCGGTCAACGAGCAGGATGGCCACGACCGTGAAGACGACGTTGACGAGGCTGATGATCGTCGACGTCGTGAAGGCCTGCGTCGGCGCGTACCCGACTGCCTCCCAGATCAGATTCGAGTAGTAGAAGACGGCGTTGATGCCCACGAACTGCTGGAAGATCGCGAGAGCCAGGCCAATCCAGACGAGCGGCAGGAGAAACGTCCCCTTGGCGCGCAGATCGCTGACGCTGGACTTTTCTTCCGAGTCGAGCGACGCGCGGATCGCGGTGATCTTCGACTCGACGGGTTCGATGAAGATCGACTCGAGAACCGCCTTGGCACGATCACCCGCGTTGATCGCCACGAGGTAGCGCGGCGACTCGGGCAGCGTGAAGGCGCAGAGGAAGTAGATCGTGGCGGGAACGGCCATCAAGACGAACATCCACTGCCAGGCTTGGATGGGACCCAGATCGTTCGACGAGCTGCCGCCAGCGAGGTTGAGGACGATCTGGTTGACCACCTGCGTCGCGAAGATGCCGATCACGATCGCGAACTGAAACAGCGACGAGAGGCGTCCGCGCATGTGCGCCGGAGCGATCTCGGCGATGTACATCGGCGAGACGATGGCGGCGAGACCGATCGCGAAGCCGCCGACGACGCGCCAGGCCATGAAGTCGTAGATCGTGAACGGAAACGCCGAGCCCAGCCCGGCGACGAGGAACAGGACGGCAGCAACCAGCATCACGCGCTTGCGGCCGTACTTCTCGGCGAGGCGGCCACCGACGAACGCACCGACGGCGGATCCCAGCAGTGCCACAGACACAACAAAGCCCTGGAAGAACCCGTCCGTGATATTGAACTGCGCGTAGATCGCCTTGTTGGCGCCGTTGATCACGCTGCTGTCGTAGCCGAACAGGAAGCCGCCGAGTGCCGCGATGACGGCGAGCACCGTCACCTTGCCGACGTGCACGAGTTCGGGCGCGGCGTTTTTGTCGGTGGCGGCGGGGATGTTCATGAACGGCTGGTGCAGCACCATCGTGCTGCATTACGCGGAGCATAGTCGGTGGACTACGGTATGCCTATGTCGCAGCTCACGCCCGATCAGCTTCTCTCCACCACCCGCGCCGTCCGCAAGCGTCTCGACTTCGATCGCCCGGTGCCGCGAGGCCTGCTCGAGGAGTGCATCGAGCTGGCTTTGCAGGCGCCTACGGCCTCGAACTCGCAACCGTGGACGTTCGTGGTGGTCACGGACCCGACGCAGAAGGCCGCGCTTGCGCAGTGGTACCTCAAGTCCTATGACGATTACTCTGGCGCGCGGTACGACGACGCGGGTGGCGAGCTTGATCCCGCGACCGAGCGCATGGCCACGTCGGCGCGCTACCTGGCTGACCGCATGCACGAGGTGCCGGCGATGGTCATTCCGTGTGTCGCGGGGCGCCTCAACGATTGGTCGCCGGAATCGCAGGCGGCCGGCTGGGGCTCGATCGTGCAGGCTGGCTGGAGCTACTGCCTCGCCGCGCGCGCCCGTGGGCTCGGGACGTGCTGGACCACGCTGCATCTCACGTACGAGCGCGAGTGCGCGGAGATCTTGGGCATCGACTACGACGCGGTCACGCAGTCGTGCTTGATCCCGACGGCCTTCTACACGGGCGAGACCTTCAAGCCCGCGCCGCGCGGCGACATTTCGAGCCTGATTCGCTGGGATCGCTGGTAACGCTCAGCGCTCGGCAACGACGGAGCGCGCACCCGCGTGGTCGCTCGCCGTGGCGGCGCTCGTGATCGTCCAACTCGGCGTGGCGCTATCGCCCCGCCTGATCGACATCGTGGGTGCCGCGGGCACCGGCTGGCTGCGGCTCACCGCAGGCGGACTGATGCTCATCGCCATCGCCCGCCCAAAGCTGCGCAACTGGTCGACCAGATTCCGCCATTCGCTCCCGAAGCCTGAGTAGGCGTCGGGAGCGGGCGTCAGCCGCCGGCGTCGGTCAGAAGCCGCAGCGTGTCACCGACGCGGATCTCACCCTCGTTGATGACGTCGGCGCGAATGCCGCCGAGGTGCACCATGGCGCGCAAGACGCCCGGCCGGGTGATGCGTTCGAGGTGCGCGCAGGGCTCGGCAAGTCGGGTGGCGTGGAACGTCGCCTCGCCGATCGCGAAGGAGTGGCCGATGAGCGGCTCGAGCTCGATGCCGCGCGTGATCACGTTGCGGCGACAGGTCGCCGCGTCGATCTCCGCGCCGTTGACCTGCGCCTGTCCGATCGACTCCTCGCTGACGAGCGTGAGCGCCTGCCCGTTGCGTCCCGGCTTGGAGAACGTGCCGCAGTCGGTGGCGTAGCGATCGCCCTCGAGCCCCTGGCCCGTGAGCGCCCGGCACGATGCATGTCCGACACACGCGGCCCCGGCCGCGGGTGCGGTGTAGATCGCCGTCACGACGCCGCCGACGGCGACCTCGGTCCCGTAGGCACCGGCGCCGTGCGGCCGATCGAGGTCGAGCGGCACAATCACCAGCGCCTCGACGATGGTCCCCGCTGCGAGCGTTGCCGCGCCGGCGTCGGAGAGCGGGCCCGACGGGACGCCGAACATCGCCACCGGCACGCGCTCGTCGTCGGCGGTCTCGACGATCGCGATCCAGTGTCCGGGCCACGAGAACGTCGCTGGCTGCACCACGCTGAGGATACCGAGATTCACAGCGGCCAGCCGCTCACCTGCGTGTGCCGCCCACCGCTCGCGCTCGAGCGCACCAACAGGGACATGCGCGATCGACTCGACGATCGTGGCGAAGTCTGCGGCAGTATCCATACCGGCAGGGTACGCCACCGGCCGCTGACTCAGAGCTTCTGCGGACAGACCGGAATCGGGAACTTCCCGATCGGCATCGCCGTCATCTTGTGGAGCGTCATCTGCATGGCGTCGGTGGTGACGGCACCGGGCGTATCGGCAAACGGATGATCGAAGAACGCGATCACGACGAGTGCCGCTGCGGCGATGAAGAGCGGGCCGATCACGACGATCGCGTGTCCCCACGAGGGTTTGGAGCGATCGGCGTACACGAACAGCGAGCCGATCGTGATCGCCGATCCAGCGATCAGCAAGAACCACAAGATCGGTGGCACGCCATCGGACGCTGCGGAGACCAGCTGGTCGTGCGCGTCGAGTCGTTGCTCGTCGGCTCCGACCCAGATGCCCAATCCAGCACCGGCCGCGGTGACGTTGTTCGACAGGATCGTGTCCATCCTGTTCAGACTCGACAGCATGGTCGGCGGCAGGGCGACATCGCCGTCGCGCAGTCGCGGCCACTTCAACTCGACGACGCCCTGGGCGTAACACACCAGCTCGTCGCGGAGTGGCTTACCGACCGAGGGGTCCATGTACGTCGCTGCCCGCGACATCGACATCACGGCCTCGGCCTCTGACGTGGCGGCCTGCTGCGCTGCGAGGTACTGCTCGAAGGTCAGCGACATCGTGAAGGCGATCAGGAGCGACATCGCGCCGGCGGTCACGGCGTACACGGCGGTCGGCGTCTGGTGCTCGCGTCCCCCCTGCGGGGCGAAGCGCGAGTAGATCACGTAGAGCGTCGAGCCCACGAGCATCGTGAGGACGACGATCCCAATTGCCACAGGAAGTGTCACGGGCCGGATAGTACCCGGTGCCGGTCCGCCATCACGGGTAGCGTTCGCCCATGCGCCCGCTTGCCGCCCTTGTTCTTTCCATCGCCACCATGGTCTGTGTCGGCACCGCGTCCGCCGCGTCGTACGGACCAGCTGCCCAGACCTACAGCGTCACCGCTACAGCGACCGCGAACGGGCAGCTCACGGGCACGGAGTCGATCTCCTTCGGCAACAGCACGGGCGCGCCCATCAGCGAGGTCTGGCTGCGGCTCTGGGCGAATCTCGACGAATGCGGGCAGCGGCACATCACCGTCTCGAACATGACGGGCGGCAGTGTCGTGGCTACGGCGAACACCTGCACGGCTATCAAGGTTCTTCTTGCGACGCCGCTCCAGCCGGGGGCGACCGCACAGCTTGGGCTGCACTTCGCGATCCGCCTACCCCGTGCGAATGCTCGTCTGGGCACGGCAAACGGCGCCTCCTACTACGGCGACGCGCTGCCGGTGCTTGCGACAACCCGCGACGGCTCGCCGCTGCTGACACCCGACAACGAGATCGGCGATCCCTTTGTCGCATCCATGGCCGCGTGGACGATCGACCTCACTTGGCCTGCCACGCTTGCCGCAGCCACGGGCGGCACACCCACCAGCGTGGCCGCTCCCGCGGGACAGCGCCGTGCCGTGTTCTCGTCTCCCGCCGCCCGCGACGTGGCGATCGCGATCGGACCATGGCGTGAGCAGACCACCACCGCCGCAGGTACCCGCGTCCGCATCCTTGCGCCAGCCGGCGTCGCCTCGCGTGGCCTGCTCGATGCGACCCGTACGTCATTGACGCGCATGTCGGAGCGGTACGGCACATTGGGCCTGAGCACGTTCGACGTCATCATCACGCCGGGGCTCGACTCGTACGGCATGGAGTACGCCGGACTCGTGCTGACGGAGCCCTCCAAGGAAACGCTCGTCCACGAAGTCGCACACCAGTGGTTCTCACAGTTGGTTGGCGACGACGGCTTCGCGGAGCCGTGGCTCGATGAGGGCACGGCAACCTACGCGCAGCTGCGCGACATGGGCCAACTCGGATCGTGCAACCTCAGCAAGCCGTTCGCGGGGTACGGCTCGGCCCGTCTGACGTGGTCGCTCGCCCAGTTCTCCCGCCACATCGACTGGTACGACGCGGTCTACGACGGCGCGGCCTGCGCACTCGCGAAGCTGGACCGCGACTGGGGCAAGGGCGCCGTCGACGGCATCCTCCGTACCTGGGTCGAGCGTTATCGCAACGGCATCGCCACGACCGCCGACTTCATCGCGCTCTTACGCGAGCGCGCACCCGCGGGGTACGATGTCGACGGCTTCCTGCGCTACGCGCGGCTCACGTCGTAGCGGCGCCGAGCGGCGTCAGCTGCTCGCGGGGTCGAGCGCGTCCGCGATCTGCGCCAGCGCATGGAGGTGCCCCTCAACGGAGTCGAGGCCCTGCCCCATGGTGTCCACCGAGACGTGGCTTGCCCCGGCGTCACGCCACTCGCCGGCCATGTGCTGCAGCTGATCGCGCGTGAGCGCGGGCGTCCAGTCGATGCGGCCCTCCATCTGGATCTTGGCAGGGTCACGACCGGCCTCTTCGGCCGAGCGGGCGATGATCTCCAGCGCCGTCACGAGCGCCGGGCCGGGCTTGACCGAAGACGGGAACCAGCCGTCGGCGAGGCGCCCCATGCGGCGATAGGCTGGCGGCGAGTAGCCACCGAACCACACGGGGATCGGACGCTGGATCGGCATAGGCGCAATGCCGGCTCCGGTGATGCGATCGAAGTCTCCCTCGAAGGTGACGGAGCGCTCGGTCCAGAGACGACGCAGCAGCGGTACCTGCTCGTCGAGCCGCTTGCCGCGCTTGCGGAACTCCTGCCCGAGCGCCTCATACTCGACCTCGTTCCAGCCGACCGCGACGCCGAGGCGGAAGCGCCCCTCGGTGAGCAGGTCGATCTCGGCGGCCTGCTTGGCGACGAGTGCGGTCTGGCGCTGCGGCAGGATGATGATCGACGTGACGAGCTCGAGGTTCGTGATGCCAGCCAGGTAGCCGAACAGGACGAACGGCTCGTGGAACATGTCGTCGATGTCGTACCACTCGTCCCACCCGGAGTGCACCTCGGGATCGGCGCCCACGACGTGGTCGTAGGCCAGCAGATGCTTGAAGCCGAGCTCCTCCGCGCCCTGCGCGTAGGACCGGATCCCGGCGATGCCGCTGCCGATCTCGGTCTGGGGGAAGACGACGCCGGTTTGCATGGTTGGGCAGTTTACCGTCAGACCCCCTACGTCGCGAGTCTACGGGGTTGGCGCGAACCGCACGAGCGGAAGCCCGGTGCTATCGACCTGACCCCAGTCCAGCGGCGCTTCACAGCGTCCCGACCGGGCTGATCCGCCGTTGATCGCCTCGCGCACGCAGGCCTGGAGCGCCTGCTGTCCGAGCCGATTGGGGTGCAGCGATTCGGCGGCCTGAAACGGCGCGAAGCCGCGCACCATCTGCACCCGCTCCGCGCGAGCCGTGATCTCACCGGCGGGAATCGCGTCAACCTGGGCAGCATCTCGCGCGCACAGCTCTCGTCCTGCGAACAGGTCGGACACGTCGAGGAACTGCACCGGCTGGCCACTCGCGGCAGCGGCGCGCCGCACCGCCTCGCGGATCGTGTCCGTCATCGGCACGCGGGCGCCGAGCCAAGCGACGTCGGCCGAGTGGATCGGACATCCGCCCGCGTACAGTCGCCCGAGATAGGTGTCGTCGTAGCGCGCGTCCTCGGCGATCAGTCGCGGGTAGTCCTGGACGATCAGCTGCCACGAGCCGTCCGCGTACCCTGCCTTTCGCATGGTGGTGATCGTGCGCAGGATCGCCGCCTCCACCTTGACGCCGACGGCGGCGAGCGCCTCGGGCGAGAGCCGCCGCCGTACCTCGGCATCGTCCTGACACCGCTGCTCGAACGGCCAGGGCCGGAGGAAGGCCCCGATGCAGGACGTCATGACCGCGCCAAAGCCCATGTCGTTGCCGCCGATCGAGAGCACGATGGAGCCGATCGAGGCGCGGCGAGCGACCCGATCGAGCATCGTCAGCTGTCCGGGCCTGCGCTCGCCGGTCTTCGGGTCGACCATCCCGTCGTCGACGCCGGGCTTGTACTGGCCGAGCGTCAGGAGGTCGGGCGCCCACATGCTGGTCGTCCGCGCGCCGGAGCACGCGAGGTTCAGTCCGTAGGTACCGGGAATATGGATCTCCGCACCGAGGGCCCGGTGGCAACCGGGGATCGACTCGCCGGAGGGCGTGTCCCAGTACGCCCGCTCGCCGTACGCGTCCACCTGTGGCCAATTGGTCTGCCAGAAGACATTGCCACGCCAGCGCCCACCTTCGCCTGAGGCCATCGAGTCGCCGATTGCGACGTTCAGCTTGGCACCTGCGGGCAGAGTCGCGATCGCGTTATCGAGGGGGACGTCGACACCACCGCCGAGCGCCTCCGGCTCGTCCTCTGCTCGTGCGGCGATGTACTTCGCCTTGCTGATGCGCGCGATGCGCTCGGCGAGCACGCGGTCGCGCTGCTCGAGGATCCGGCGGGTCACCTCGACCTTCTGGATGGCGTTGTCGACACGCTGGTAGACGACGGCACGATCGCGGTTCCATGTCCTCGATCCGGTCGCCGACTGGGTGACGACGTCCATGCGGACGATCGCCTCCGAGTCCTCCCGGGAGATCAGCGTCGCAGTACCCCGCGACCCGTTGTCCGCTTCGATCTTGGTCACCCGCGGGCACGCGCGGATGGCATCGCGCAGCTCGCTCCAGACCTTCCCGATCTGCTGCTCCGAGTAGGCGAAGGTGAGCACGCGCGCCGTACGGCCGGCACCGCGCGCGGTCCACTCTCCCCACTGCGGCGTGGCGCGCATTCCCAACGCTCGTCGCTGCGCGCAGGGGTACGGCGCACGGGCTCCGTGGACGATCAGCGGCTGTGCAGACCGCCGATCAAGGCCGCTGCCGGGGAAGTCGCCGACGGTTGGTAGGCCGAAGTTCGCCTCGTTGTAGGGGTTCTCCGAGCCAAGCAAGTCGTACGGATTATTCGGCCCGTTCCAGTATCCCCCGCCCGAGCACGAGTACGCAACTCCCAAGTACGACAGATTGCCGCTATCGCCGTTTCTGAACCAGCATCTTTCATACCTGCCTGTACGTGGATCGAGCCACTCGTAGCTGCCATCGTCACTCGGGCACGTCCGTTGCTGGTGACACGAATTGTTATGAGCCCGCGCCTGCGACGAGCCGAGTCCCATGACACCTGCAACCGCCACGACCAAGACGGCAATGTGCACCATGCGCCGCCACGTCATCACGAGAATCTCGTCCCTTCCGTCTCAGCGCCACGCGTCACATCCACAGTGTACGGAGCAGACGGCCTCTTCTGAAGGCGAGCGGAACGGGCGCACCGCTCTCCCGTACCTGGACGCGGCAGTGCAACCTCAGCCCGCAGGCAAAAAGCGAACCCTCAGGCTGTCTGCCACTATGGACGTCAGCACACCGGCGCGCCGGCGTGCAGACGATTCACATCATCGAAAGGGCTGCTCGATGCGCCAGGGCACCACGTACGGATTGCTTGTTCTGACCATGTTGTTCGCAGCAGGAGCCTTGGCACCTGTCACCAGTGCAGCCGCGTTGAACACCGGCTGGACCACCCCGTACTCAGGCACGCCCAAGTACTTGGAGCTGGCGCCGACGCAGGCGAAGGTCGCGCGCCAGATCAACGCACCCCTAGGCGCAGCGGTCGCCGACCGGCTCGCCGCGAGTCTCGGATTCGACAAGTCCAAGACGCTCTCGCCCAAGCAGTACGCCGAGTTCATCTCCGGCCAGGGCAACGGCGGCGGCAATGCGGCCGGACGAGCGGCTGCGGAACTCACCGACTCGTGCGTGCGCTACCTCACGAACTCGTCGGCAGCGCCCATGACGCGCGTGATCAACGGCGTTCCCACGCGCCTCGTGCTCGGCAGCTACGGCCTGATCGTGAATCCGGACGGGATGCTCGAGAGCCCGGCCAACACGACGTCGCCTTGCCGCCAGATCAACTGGGTGATCGCGCCGGTGGCCGTCTGCCGCTTCCCCGAGATCGACGTCCCGACCGGCATCCCCTGCGGCTACATGGGCATGTGGATGCGCCGCAACCGCGCAATCGACACGCTCAAGGAGCTCTACACGTCTGCGTATGTCCGCGAGGCCGCCTATGGCTCCAAGTCGCAGGGTGCGTCCGGCATCGCACAGCTCGTCGTCAACGAGAAGCGCAACGGGCAGACGAGCACCGTCGGCATGTCGATGGTGCCGTCCATCTGGATCACGAACTTCCTGCTCATCTACGCGCTCAGTCCGAAGGAGGCCGCGAAGATGCCGGCCTACTGGACGGCGATCCCCGCGCCCGTCGCGACCGCCATCTCGTCGGCGTCGACCGGCCAGGTGCCGTACGCCGACTACGCGCAGTACTTCGCTAATTGACGCACGGGGCCGGCAGGACTCGAACCTGCAACCCCCGGTTTTGGAGGCGACTCCGCATTGGCTGTCTGCAATGACCTGTGGCGTTCTATGCGCGATGCATCAGCACGCCGACATAGACGAGATCACGGCATGCCACCGTATCCACGGAGACGGGGTAGCTCCAATGCTCGCGCTTACGCGCGCTTCGTTTTCGTTACGACAATCGCGAATGGCTTCTTGGTCGC
The DNA here is from genome assembly GCA_037133755.1 of Thermoleophilia bacterium. Classification (GTDB taxonomy): domain Bacteria; phylum Actinomycetota; class Thermoleophilia; order Gaiellales; family F1-60-MAGs149; genus F1-60-MAGs149. Next base: position 170,689 of record JBAXNN010000002.1, on the reverse strand, counting down.
GTTGCCCTTCTTCGGCGTAACGAGCAGCATGCCCTTGCACGTACCCGCGGCAAGAAACACAACCTTCTGACCCGTTACCTTGCAGACCTTTGGCGTCGACGTCGTCGCTCGAGTCTTGGCGCCCGTGGGAGCGGTGACGCCGGCCGTTCGGAGGAGTTGCGCCACAGACGTGTTCGATCCAGCTTTGCCCGTGATGGCCTTCGGGGTCGTTGCTGCAGGCGAAGTCGAGGTTCCAGGTGTGGTCGATGCGACCGGCGTAGGTGGCGCGACAGGCGTCACCGAATTCGACGCACTCGACGCGCTGCCCGCGCCTCGCGCATTCGTTGCGGTGACGGTGAACGTGTAGCTCGCCCCGTTCGTGAGCCCGGTGACAGTGCACGAGAGATCACCCGTTGTCCACGAGCACGTCTGACCGCCACTCGACGTCACGGTGTACCCCGTAATCGACGCGCCACCCGTGTCCGCAGGAGCAGTCCAGGACACAACACTCTGCCCGTTTGCAGCATCAGTTGCCGAGACGCCGGTTGGAGCACCCGGGACCGTGCTCGGCGTCGTCACGGAACTCGACGCATCCGACGCAAGACTGAACCCATACGAATTCTCTGCCTCCACCGTGAACGTGTAACTCGTCCCATGTGCGAGGCCCGTGACAGTGCATGAGAGACCACCAGTCGTCGCACACGTCCTACCGCCCGGACTCGACGTCACCCTATACCCCGTGATGGCCGCACCACCGCTGGCGGTGGGAGCAGTCCACGTCACGTCACTCTGGGCAATGACAGCACTCGTCGCAGATACACTCGTCGGCGCCTCCGGAACTTGCGTGATCTTGGTAATGGTGTACCCGGAGTTGTTGGCGGTATACACGTTGCCAGCCGCATCACTCGCGATCCCCCGCGGCGACGTACCGGTGACGCCAAAAATCACTGGGGTACCGCTCGACGTTCCTGGTGTGATCTTCGTCACGTTGTTTGACAGTTCGTTGGAGGTGTACACGTTACCCGCCGCATCGACCGCGATTCCGTCCGGACTGGTGCCCGTACTGGCCCAGTTCGCATTTGACTCCGCACCGTCCCCCCCGAACCGGGTGATCTTCGACACCGTGTTTGAGCGGTAGTTGGCAGTGAACACGTAGCCAGCAGAATCAATCGCGATCCCATGCGGCTCGTCGCCGGTGTAGCCAATGTCTAGGGTCCCCACCTGCCCGGTCGCGATCCTCGTCACGCGGTCTGCGCCGGCGATGGCGACGTAGACGTTGTTACCCGAATCCAACGCGATCCCAGCCGGCTGGTCGCCGACCGTGATATGGACGACGAAGCCACCGGACGTGATCTTCGTCACGGTGTCATTTTCCCAATTGGAGGTGAACACCGTGCCACCCGAATCGATCACGAGTGACTCCGGACTGTGTGGCGCGGTGCTGCCATAAATCGTCAGGTCACCAGCGGGCGTGATCTTCGACACATCCTTCGAGGAGTAGTTGGCGGTGTAGACGTTGCCATCCGAATCCACCACGATCCCCCGCGGGCCCACACCGCTGCCGGCGGTCGGGCTGGTGGAGCGTGTCCACAACCTTATTCCCGTGGCCGAGAACTTCGAGACACTATTCGCGCTGTAGTTGGAGGTGTACACGTTGCCGGTCGAATCCACCGCAATCCCCCATGGCTGGTTGGACAAGTACCCGGCGAAGTTCGTTGATGCAGCCAACGTCGGAGCTGCCCCGGTCAGCATGAGGATGAAGGCGATCAGGATCGAGCGGACGGCGAACTTCGACGGAGACACACGGGAAGAGTGTAGCTGGTCAATCACCCCGTCAAGACCGGCACCGCGCAGAGCGGGGCTAGCCCCCCGGAAGCCCGACCATTGTCACTCGGAGCCGGTCGATCGCACAGGGCCGGCAGGACTCGAACCTGCAACCCCCGGTTTTGGAGGCGACGCCGATTCGAGCGGCAGAGCGCTATCAGCCGATCAATGCGCAATGCATGCGCACTCGTCGCGTCGCTCTAAGCCAGCGCCCCGTCCGCTTCGATTCGCCGTCCAGACTCCCGATCGAAGAACAGGAGTCCCTCTGGATCGAACGACACGTCGAGCAGATCTCCCGGCGTGTAGCGAGCCATGCCGGGTACGCGCGCTGTCAGATTGAACGTCAGATCCGCGTCCCCGAGCGTCACGTAGGTCTCAGAACCGAGCGGCTGTACGACGATGACCTTCAACGGTGTACCGCCCTGACCGATGCGGATGTGCTCGGAGCGGACTCCGAGGTCAACCGCTCCGTGCGTTGAAGGCGCGGCGCCAGCGGGAATCTCGAACGACGTGCTCCCGACTGAGTACGTCGCGCGACCACCACGGTCCTCGATCGAGCCCACCATGATGTCCATCTGCGGGCTGCCGATGAACCGTGCGACGTACGTGCTGCACGGACGGGAGTAGACGTCTTCGGGTGTCCCGATCTGCTCGATCTTGCCGCCATTCATGATCGCGATGCGATCCGAGAGCGAGAGTGCCTCTTCCTGGTCGTGCGTCACGAAGATCGAAGTGATGCCGAGGCGTTGGTGCATGGCCTTGACCTCGACGCGCATCCGCATACGCAGCGCGGCATCCAGATTCGAGAACGGCTCGTCGAAGAGAAAGACCTGCGGCTGGCGGATCACGGCGCGTCCCAACGCAACGCGCTGCTGCTGGCCGCCCGAGAGCTCGCGTGGCAATCGATCCAGCACATGGCTCAGTTCCAGCACTTCCGCAACGTCATCGACGCGGCGCTTGATCTCGTCTTTCTTGAACTTGCGCAGCTTGAGCGTGAACCCGATGTTGTCGGCGACGGTCATGTGCGGATACAGCGCGTAGTTCTGGAAGACCATGGCGACGTCGCGCTCGAAGGGCGTGAGGTCGTTCACGACCTGGCCGTTCATTCGGATCTCGCCGGCCGTCACCTCATCCAGGCCGGCCGTCATGTTGAGGGTGGTCGTCTTGCCGCAGCCGGACGGTCCCAGCAGCGTGAGGAACTCGCCATCACCGATGTGGAGATTGACGTCGCTGCACACGACGACGTCGCCGTAGCGCTTCTCGACGCCGATCAGCTCGATCTCAGCCATTAGCCCTTCACCGCTCCTTCTGCGAAACCGCGCAGGATGAATCGTCGGAACACGATCGCCAGTACGACGACCGGAATGCTTGCCACAACCGCCGCTGCAACCATCTGGCCGAAGAGCGACACGTACTGGCCCGAGAACTCGGCGAGTACCACGGGTGCCGTCTTCGCGTTTGTCTGGGCGATGATGACGGCGAAGAAGAACTCGTTCCACGCCTCGATGAATGCGAACACGCCGGTGGCGAAGAGCGGCGGGATGGCGATCGGGAGGACGACCAGACGGAAGGTCTGGAGCGTTGATGCTCCATCGACGGCTGCAGCCCGCTCGAGCGCCACGGGAATGGATTCGAAGAATCCCTTCATCACCCAGATCACGATTGGGAGGACGAACGACAGGTAGACGATGATCAGTCCGAGGTGCGTATCGGTCAGACCAACGCGGCTGAGCACGATGAAGAGCGGGATGATCACGACGATGCCCGGAAACATCTGCGTCGCGAGCACGAGCAGCAGAATTCGATTGCCCCCGGGAACCGACAGCCGCGCCAGCGCGTACGCCGCAGCGGACCCGAGCGCGATACTGACCAGTGCGGTCAACGTCGCGACGATTGCGGAGTTCTTGAGTCCGATCAGGAGCTCGCTGTCTTCACCGAAGATGCCGCGATAGTTGTCGAGCGTGAAGTTCTCGATCGCGATGTCCGGTGGCGTTGACGTGAGTGCGGCCTGCGGCAACACGCTCGAGAGCACGATCCAGACGATCGGCGCAAGGGTCCAGACGCTGAAGAGCACGAGCAGGGCGATCTGGATGCCCTTGCCGATGCGGCGGCGGGTGGCCCGACTCACGCCGTCCTCCGATTCTCAGGACTCTGCAGGAATCGCAGGTAACCGAGTGCCAGCACGAACATGAAGACGAACAGGATGTCCGCGACCGCAGCGCCAAGTCCGATGTCGCCGAATTGGAAGCTGATGCGGTACGAGAGGTAGTTCAGCATCGTCGTGGCATCGATCGGGCCGCCACGGGTCAGCACGTAGATGAGATCGAACGACTTGAGTGCCCAGATCGACTGCAATACGACGCAGATGAGGATCGTAGTGCGCAGCTGTGGAAGCGTGATGTGCCGGAAGGTCTGCCAGGTGCTGGCGCCGTCGAGGCGTGCCGCACGGTAGAGGATGTTGGGGACATTGCGCATGCCGGCGAGCATGAGCAACGCGATGAAGGGGATCGACTTCCAGATCTCGGCGAGCAGCAGTGCGTTGAGCGCGAAGCGTTCGTCCCCGAGCCAGATCTGCGGCTCATCGACGATGCCGAAGGCCATCAGCAGGTAGTTGAGGATGCCGTAGTTGGCGTTGTAGATCCACTTCCAGAGCACGGCGTTCGCAACGGGCGACAACGCCCACGGCACGAGCAGGATGATGCGGAAGATCGCTGGCCGACCCACGTTCGTGTTCAGCAGCAGCGCCACCCCCACGCTCGCCGCCACGACGACGATGACCTCGGCCACCATCCAGTAGATCGTGTGGCGGACTGCCGTCTGGAAGATCTCGTCGGCGAAGATCTTCGTGTAGTTATCGATGCCGACGAACTCGTTGAAGCCGAAGTCGGACGTCGTCGTCTCGAAAAACGAGACCACGATCGACATCGCGATCGGGAACACGAGCACGGCCGCCATCACGATCAGGGCCGGCATCACCAGGAGGTAGCCGGCTCGCCGTCGCCGCGCGTTGTAGTTCAGCCCGCGCCCGGCGAATCTTCGGGCGCTGCCGGGCGCGTCAGCCGGAACGGTCGATGGGTCGGGAACGTGTGGCACGGGTGAACGGTAGAAGCCGTACTTGAGGGTGCGCTCGGCGGGCCCGGGGACACGAACCAGACGAGCGCACCCTCAATGCGGTTTCAGGCTCGGCGAATCAGCGAGTTTTGACGATTTCGGTAACGGCATCCGATGCCTTCTGCATGGCGTCCTTCGCAGACTGGTCACCCTTGATGGCCTTCGTGACCTCAGTGCCGATCGCCAGTGTCACCTCGTTGTAGTCCGGCGTGATGAAGGAGTCGTACGGCGCCTTGGCCTGCTCCAGCAGCGTGCCGGCGTTCGGTGCGGCCGCCTGCACCTCAGGATCGGCGAGCATCGACAGCAGGATCGGCATCCAGCCGGTCTTGAGGACCTGCTCCTTCTGCGCCTCCGGCGAGAGGTAGAACTCGATCAACTTGACCGCGAGCTCCGGATCCTTCGCGGAGGTCGTCACCGAGAAGGCGTCTGCGCCGTCGATCGATGCCGTGCCGGCCGCACCGGCGGGCAACACCGCCGACCCGAGCTTGCCTGCGATCTTGGACGTCGTGGGATCGCTCGCGGGCTTCCATGTGAACGGCCAGTTCATCGTCATCGCGGCTTTGCCGGCCGTGAACACGTTGGTCACGTCCGCAACGCCGACATAGGAGATGGAGCCCGGGTCAGTGCCCGCGTTCCAGAGGTCGACCATGAACTGCACTGCATCGACACCCGGCGCGTCGTTGAAGACGGGCAGTCCGGCCTCGTCGTACATCGTGCCGCCGGCCTGCTGGAGATAGGCCATCCAGTAGTTGGCCGTGCCGCCAATGCCCTCTGGCGTGCCGTAGTTGTTGACCCAGCCGTAGACGCCATCGCCTGTGAGTTCCTTGGTGTAGCCAAGCAGCTCCTCCCAGTTCTTCGGCGGCTCCTTGATGCCCTTTGCCTCGAGCAGCTCCGTGTTGTAGAAGAGCGTCTGCAGCGAGAGGGTGAACACGGCACCCATCGTCTTGCCGTCCCACGTCGTCGTCTTGAAGCTCGACTCGGGCATGTCGTCTTTGACGGCCTGCGAGAGCATCGGGCCGATATCGACCAGGTTGTTCGAGAACTCCGGCGCCCAGCCAGCCATGTACGACACGTCCCACGGCGAGTTGCCGGAGGCGAATGCCGTGGCGATCTTGTCGTGAATCTGCGTGTACGGCACGGTGTCGTACGAAACCGAGGCCTTGTTCGTGGACTCCCAGTTCTTGAGTGCGTCCAGCGCGAAATCCGCGCCGCCCGGAGGCGTCGGGTCCGGCGGCTCGAGCGCGAGCACCTTGAGATTCGTGGTACCACCGCCACCACCACTGCCGCCAGACGAGCCGCCGCACGCCGCGAGCAACGTCGGCAGCGCAGTCAGCGCCGCGGCGCCGATGACACCGCGTTCGATGAACTGGCGGCGACTGAGACCGCTCTTCTCAACGTTCGTATCCCACTCCATGACCCTCTCCCTCGTTCGACGATCGTGCTGCAGCAGCCTGATCCGGGTTTCTCCGTCTGACGCACCGACGGCAACTCTCACTTCCGGTTACGGATTAGATACTCCACGACGTTCGTAAAGTCAACTATTTATTGTTTGTTTTGTGATCGTTCTGTTGATCATCGATCAAGCTTGATCAGGGCGGAACTCGTTAGGATCAAATTCATTGCGAGCATTTCTCGCTGCTCTTGACAGTTCGCGACTCAGATGGCTACTTTTCTGATGGAACGATCATTTAGAGAACAGAAATTGCAAATCAACCGAACATCGATGCTGAACTGCTCGCCCTGGTGTGTGAACGGTTGACGCGCGCGCTCAACCATCTTGACGGTGCGACGGTCGATGTGGTCGTCGTGGGCGGCGGCGTGATCGGGACGGCAGTGGCTGCTCGCCTCTCCTCCACGACGGCGCGGGTTGCGCTGATCGAAATCGGCGGCGACATCGCCAACGGTGGCAGCAAGGGCAACGCCGGTGTGGCGGTCTCCTACTACTACGACCCTGCCAGCCTCGATACGCAGTTGATCAACGAGAGCAATCCGCGATGGGAGGAGCTCTGCGCGAGACTCGACGTTCCCTATCGGCGCCTCGGCGGGCTGATGATCGCCCGCACGATGGACGAAGCCGACCGCTTGCCCGGCATCCTGGCCGATGCGATCGCGTGCGGCGCCCCGGCGGAGTTGCTGTCCGGCGCGCAGGCTCGTGAGCTCGAGCCGATGATCACCCCTGAGTGCACAGCGGCCATCCACCTATCCGCTGAGGGCGTCATCGATCCGCTGCGTCTCACCGCCGCCTATGCGGACATCGCGCAGCTCAACGGGACGATCATCGCGCTCGGGACGAAGGTCGTGGCAATCCAACACGAAGGCGATCGCTCGCACCTGTTCACCAGCGCCGGTCGCATCTCCACACGTTTCATCATCAACGCCGCCGGGCTGGGTGCTGCGGAGATCAGTCGACTTGCCGGCGGCGAAGCGCTGACCTCCTGGCCGCGCAAGGGCCAGTACCTCGTCGTCGATCGGGAGTTCGCGCAGCACCTGCGCAAAATCGTCTTCAGCACGCAAATGCCCGACACCAAGGGGGCGAACGTCGTCCCGACGACGCATGGATCAGCTTTGATCGGCCCGACGGCGGAGGACATCGAGGACTTCGATGACCACGCCACCTCCACAACGGTTCTCGACCAGGTGTTCGAGCATGCGACGACACTGGTTCCGTCGTTGACGCGGGACCGCGTGATCAAGGTCTATGCGGGCAATCGCCCCGCGTCCGACGAGCGCTTTCGCTATCGATTCGACGCCGTCGTACCGAACCTCGTGCACACGACGAGCCGATCGTCCGGCGTCTCCGCTTCGCCTGCAGTAGGTGAGCACACGCTGCAATTGCTCCGCGACGCCGGTCTGGATGCCGAAGATCGTCGCGACGCCGTCATGTCCCTGCCCGCTTTTCCACGCCTGCGAACCGCGACGGCGCCTGAGCGGCTGATCGAGCGCGATCCCGGCTTTGGGCAGGTGGTCTGTGCATGCGAGATGGTCTCAGCTGCCGAGATCAACCATGCGCTCAGCCGCCCTGTCGCGGCGAACTCGATCGAAGGGATCCGCAAGCGAACCGGCGCCACCTACGGCCGCTGTCAGGGTGCCATGTGCATGGCTGGCATCTCCTTCATGTGTGGGCTCGCCACAGAGACCGGACCGCGCGATGTCCGCGTAACACCCACAGGAACCATGGGCGTGCCGTCATGACCACCATCATCGTCGGCAGTGGTCCCGTCGGACTCGGCGCCGCGCGCGCGATTGCATCGAACGGCCTCGACGTGCTGGTGATCGACCGCATTCCGGTGATCGGCGGCATGAACGGATGGGAAGACAGATCGATGCAAGCGCTCGCAGCTGAGGCTGCCGCTGTCGGCGCGCGCTTCGCGCTTGGGGCAACGGCATGCCGATGGGAAGCCGGCCGCGGTTTGCTCATTGCCGGTCCGGCAGGCGTGCAGACGATTCGAGCCGAGCACTTGCTCTTCTGCGGCGGTAGACGCCCCGCGACCGTCGCTGAACTCTGCATCGGTGGCGACCGTCCCGCCGGCGTCGTCGCAAGCTCGGTCGCCAAGCACCTCCTGGAGAGCGGCGAAGCACTTTGGCGAGAGCCGGTTGTGCTCGGGGCGGGCTACGACGGCGATGCCGTCGCCCGCATGTTGGCAAACGTCGGCGCTAACGCAACTCGGATCGGCAGCGGTGAGGGTTCCCTAGGCCAGGCGCGGATACAACGCATTGTCGGACGCCCGCGGGTCCAGCAGGTGGTGGTCGATTGCGCGGGCACGTCGTTCGAGGTCTTCTGCGACGCCGTCATTTTGGCCGCCGACGATCGCCCAGTGCGTAACGTCGTCGGCGCGATCACGGATGACGCGACAGGCGTCACCTACATCCAGCCGGCGATGAGCATCCCCACCACCGAAGCCGTCGCCGAGTCCGCGCGCATCGCGATCGACGTTGTCGCGCCACAGCACCCAATTCCCGTCGTGTCGATCAAGGAGCAAACGCCATGAAGGTCACATCGCCGATCGGCGAGATGCCGTTCAAAGCCGACCGGGCGCGACTGACGCGACACGGTGTGATCATCGAGGGATCGATGGGAGCCTGGCCTGCGAAGGTCACCGTTTCCGCAGCCGACACGCCGCAACTGCTGCGCGTCGCGCTTGTACCGCTACTCATCCTGGCTGTGGTCATGGCTGCAGTCATCACGGCCATCGTGGCCATCAGCTAGAACAACAGGGAAAGGACCCCATGAACAAGAACTGGCAGCAGACCCGCGAGGACGTGATCACGTACTGCCTTCGCATGCAGAATGAACGCCTCGTCTACTACACGGCCGGCAATATCTCCGCGCGTGTGTACAACGAGCCCGATCTCATCGCCATGACACCCACGTCGATGCCGTACGACGCGCTCGAGCCCGATGACATCTGCATCGTCACGACCGGCGGCGAGCTGGTCGATGGACGCCGCAACCCGACGTCGGAGCTTCCGCTTCACACCATCCCGTACGCCGATCGCCCGGAGATCGGCGCCATCGTCCACACCCACAGCGCCAACGCGATGGCGATGGCCAACCTCGGCTGGACGCTGCCGCCCATCCTCACCGGCCTGGTCGAGGCCTGCGGCGGCGGCGTCTCGACGGCGCCGTACTCGAAGCCGAGCACGGACGAGATGGCGCACTACACCGCTGATGCGCTCAAGGATCGTGGCGCCGCATTCATGCGCTTCCACGGCCTGGTCGCGATCGGCGCTGACCTTGCGCACGCCTATCAGGCGGCATCGGTCACCGAGGGGGCGTGCGACGTGTATCTCAAGCTTCGCACGATCGGCGAGGTGCACGAGCTGCCGGAGGACGAGATCGACTTCATCGCGCAGTGGTGGCGTGAGCAGTGGGCGCCCGAGGCATCGGCGCACCACTGACATGACACGCGTCGTCATCGGTGCGGATATCGGATCGTCGACGCTCAAGGCCGTCGTCGTCTGCGAGGAACGGGGGATCCTCGCAGTCGACGAACGGCCGTACCCGATGCTCCGCCCCCATCCCGGATGGGCGGAGAACGACGCTGAGCACTGGTGGACCGCGCTCGTCGACGCGGTCGCCAACCTCCTTGACGCCAGCGGAACCCCCGCTCGCGACGTAAAGGCGCTGTGCGTATCGAGCCAGCGCGATATCGCCGTCCTGATGGACGGAGACGGCCAGCCACTGTCGCACTGCATTCACTGGACGGATCGTCGCGATCCCGAGGAGACCGCAGCGCTCTACGAGACGCTGGGGATGGACTGGCTGATTGACACGAGCGGCACGCTCCCCATCCCCGGCCTGATCCTCCCCAACCTCGTGTGGTCCAAGCGCCATCTGCCCGAGGCGTGGGCAAACGCGAAATGCGCACTTACGCCGAAGGACTTCATCGGGCTTCGTCTGACCGGCGTGCGCAACACGGATCCGACGGGCACGACACGGAGCATCCTCAGCGACTGGCGAACCGGCGGCTGGTCGGACGAGATCTGCAGTCGGACCGGTATCGATCGAGAACTGCTTCCCAACATCGAATGCGCGGCGTGGCAGGTAAAAGGCGAATTGCTGGCGGAGCCTGCAGCACAACTCGGGCTGCTTCCCGGCACTATCATCGCCGGTGGTGGCGGCGACGACCAGTCGGCAATGCTCGGATGCGGGCTGATCGACGCGGGAGATCTCAGCATCGGGTGCAGCTCATCCACGAGTCTGAGGATCATCGCGACCGAGCCGGTATTTGACGAGACGGGCATGATCGGAGTGTGCCCGCACGTCGTTCCCGATCGGTACATCGGCGAGATCGTCGTGACCGGCCCAGGGACGTCCCTGCGCTGGTTTCGGGAGACACTTGGCGCGGACACCGACTTCGAGAGTCTGATCGCCGAAGCTGGCGCCCTTGATGCCGGGTCGGACGGCCTGCTGGCATTTCCCTATCTCGAAGGAACGACGGTACCGGTGCAGCGGCCGAATGCTCGCGCCGCGTTCCTCCGTGTCGATGCCTACCACCAGCGAGCCCACTTCACACGCTCGCTCCTCGAGGGCGTGGCCTACCAGTACCCGCGCCTCTTCCAGATCATCGAGGAGCGCGGCCACTCCATCGCTCGGATCACCTTGTCGGATGGCGAAGCCCGCAGCGCCATCTGGAATCAGATCAAAGCCGACGTGACCGGGCGTGAGATTCGGGCGACGACAGTTGCCGAGGCCCCTGCCGTGGGGTCGGCGATCAACGCCGGTGTCGCAGCCGGCGTCTTCGCCAACCACAGGGCTGCTATCGAAGCTGTCGTCAAGCCGGCAGTTGTCTACTCGCCGGACGCGGTGGCGCACGAGCGGTATCGAGAGCTGCTTCGCGAATGGGAGCAGGCCTCTGAGATCGTGCTCGCGATCCCGCCCGCGCGCCGCGGGCGCGGCGCGTGAAAACCACGTCGCTGCGGCGCACGAAGATCGTCGCGACACTTGGTCCAGCGTCCAGCACGCTCAAAACGACGTGCGATCTGCTTAGCGCCGGTGTCGATTGCTTCCGCGTCAATTTCTCGCATGGCACACCCGAAGAGCATGAGGAGACGTTCATGCGGATTCGCGAGGCCGAGTCCGCCTGTGGACGCCCTGTGGCCATACTCGCGGACCTCCAGGGTCCGAAATTGCGACTTGGTGATCTTCCCGAGGCGATTGTGTTGGATCGCAATCAAGACGTCAGGATCGCCGGAGCGGGCGACCTCCGGGGCGAGGGGCTGGAACTCGGCTTCGAAATCGACCTCGGCGCGAGCTTAGAGCCCGATTCCCGCGTGCTCATCGACGACGGGCGAATTCGCCTGAACGCAATCCGACGAGATGGTCGATCCTGGATCTGCCGAGTCGAGACTGGTGGTGTCGTCCTCAAGAGAAAGGGCGTGAACCTTCCCGACGCGAACCTGCCGTTTCCGGCGATCACCGACCACGACCAGCGATGCCTGGAGGTCGCCTGCGGCGCTGGCGCGGATCTGATTGCTCTCTCGTTCGTTCGCCGTGCCGACGACGTGTCTGACCTTCGCCGCCGTCTCACCGTTCTCAGCTCGCGTTCACGTGTGATCGCGAAGATCGAAAAGGCCGATGCCGTTGCGAACTTGGAGGCAATCGTCGACGCCGCCGACGGCGTGATGGTCGCTCGCGGAGATCTCGGAGCCGAAATCGGACTCACGCGCGTACCACTGCTTCAGAAACGCATCATCCGGCTCGCTCGTGCGCGCGGACGCACCACGATCACGGCAACACAGATGCTGGACTCAATGGTCGAACGCTCGGAACCCACCCGGGCTGAGGCTTCAGACGTCGCCAATGCGATCCTCGACGGTTCCGGAGCGCTGATGCTGTCCGCAGAGACGGCCGTCGGCCACAATCCCGTCAACGCGGTCCACGCGATGCATGAGATCGCACACGCGGTCGAGAGAGAGCTTGGCTCGGAGGACTTCTCGGTGCCCGCGCTTCCCGATATCGGCAGCACCGTGGCAGATGCAATCGAGCAGGCAGCCGTGGAACTGGCCGAAAGCGTTTCGTCCGTGGCGATCCTCGCTCCAACCGAGACCGGGAACACCCCGCGTGGCGTGTCGAAGCACCGGCCGACTTGCCCCATCATCGCGGCGACATCCGACGCGACCGTTCTTCGCCAGCTCGCCATCGAGTGGGCAGTGATCCCCCTTGCCCTCGAGCAGCAAGGGTCGTTCGAAGACCTGATCCAGCAGAGTCTTTCAACAGCGAAGATGCGAGGACTGGTCCGCGCTGATGATCACGTCGTGATCACGGCTGGACGCGTCATGAATCGCGCTGGAGGAACCAACATGCTTCTCGTGCATGACGTCTGACTGATCAGGCGACGCGCACGTCAACGCCGCTTGCGCGCAGCGCATCGACCTCGTTCGCATCTGCAGCGGCATCTGTCACCACGGCACCAATCACGCTTGTCGGTGCCACCGGCGTGAAACCGCGCCGACCGACTTTGCCTGCGTCCGCAACGACGATTACCGAGCGGGCACGTCCGACCATCGCGGCAATCACCTCGCCCGCCAGCTCATGCGGCGTCGTCAGACCGCCATCTGCGCTCAGACCATCACATCCCACGATCGCCACATCCGCACTCAACCGCTCGATCGTCGCAACCGTCTGCGGTCCGGCGAAGATCTCGTGCTCTTCGACATATGTTCCACCCAGGCTCACAAGCCGCGACACGGGCCATCGCGCGACCGTCTCGAGAACCGGCAGCGAATGCGTCACGATCGTGATGCTCGATCGGACCCCTTCAGGGAGGGCACGCACTACCTCGATGGTCGTTGACCCGCCATCCACGAACACCACAGACGCCGGCTTGATGAGCGTCGCGGCGACAGCACCGATCCGTCGCTTCTGAGCAACGTGTTCTGTCTGCCGCTGTTGCGCAGGCGCCGCTCCCCGAACAGGAACGGCTCCCCCTCGCACCCGAAGGAGACTGCCGCGGCGCGCAAGCTCCGCCAGGTCACGACGAACAGAGACGTCCGTGATGTCGAATCGCTCGGCGAGCTCGCTCGTGGCGACGAAATCATGCTCCTGCAGCAAGTCGAGAATCGCGCGCCGACGCTGACGCGTACTCAATCTCCGCGCATCAGCATTTCCGTCCATGCTCATCACGACGACTATATCGCGGCTCCGATACGACCAATGCGGACCACGTCCCCCGGTCCCGCCGACCGGGGGCCCGTATTGCCGAAGGTCCCATGACGGTCCATGCGCGATCCATCAGCAATCTGACCGCCAAACGTCGTGCGTGGCTATAGCTGTACACGTTTGCCGCACCGTTTTGGCTTGAATGAACAGGGCCGGCAGGACTCGAACCTGCAACCCCCGGTTTTGGAGACCGGTGCTCTACCAATTGAGCTACGACCCTACTGCGGCGCAGGATACCCGCACCCGGGCAGTCCGCGCAGCGGTGCCGACAGGGCGTTGTGCGGAGGGACGTCAGGCGTCGGCGCCGAGCAGCAATGCGCGCAGCTTCGGCACGTCGGGCAGGCGTCCCGGCGGAACGTCCGTGAGCACAGCGCGCAGCCAGACGGCATCGGCAAGCACGTCGAGCAGCTCGCCGAAGTCATCCGTCTTCGCCTCACCCGCTCGCGCCACGAGCAGCACGCCATTCTCGGCCTCGGCCTGCGACTCCCCCGCCCCACGATCGATCAGCGCAACGATGATCGACGGCGTGAACCGCATGCGGATCGCGACCTCGTCGGCGTCGTCGGCCACCATCAGGCGGAACTGGTCGTTGAACTCGGCGCTCTCGAGCGGCACAGGCCGTAGATCACTGACGGCCCCACTCAACTTCGACAGGATTCCTCCGGTCGAGCCCTTGCGCAGCTGCACCTTCTTGAGATCCGGTAGCGCTGCAGCAATGAGGGCGATCGTGAACGGATAGGTCGTTGTCTCGGTCCGCGTCGTCGTATTGCCGTCCGAATCCGTCGACGTGACTTGCCGATCCTCTTCGTACTCGTACGCACCAGCGGCGAATGCAGTCGCGGCGTCGAGCTGCCCCGTCACGCCCCAGCCGGTCTTGCGGCGATCGCCGTGGCGGAGCAACGGCGTCGTGTTGATCAACGGAATCGCCTCGACGAACTGCCAACCGCGCTGCGAGGCCCAGCCGCCGACAACCTCTTTTCGTGCACGCCCCTGCAGGGAGCGCCGATGAAACCAACGCGCGATGCGGCCCGAGAGCAGGATCGACACGACGATGAGCACCACCAGGGCGGCGAGACCGGCGAGACCGAGGATCGCCGCAAGAATGCCGCCGACGAAAATTGCCACCACAATGCCGCCAAGCCGGCAGCCCCACGTCAGACCGCCCGACGGGTTGGGCTGCTCGAGCAAGAGCTGCCCGAAACGATCACCACTGCCACTCGCCATGGCCGCGTTGATCTTGGTGCGATCGTCGGGCGTGAACAGATCGTTCATGGGGTGAGCGTACCGTGTCGCTACGCGTACGACGAGTCCTGATCCAGATTGCGACCGGATTGCATGCGGCATGCCACATGCGTATCTTTGGTGAAGCCGGTCGTCACCGGGTTACCAAGGAGAGAGCATGAAAATCACGTTCACCCGCCGCGTTGCGGCTGTCGCCGGCATCGTCGCCGTCTTCGCGATCATCGCTACCGCTGCGTTCGCCGCCACGCTGTCGAACAACACCAGCACGCTGCCGTCGGCCAACCCGAGCGACCTGAAGGCCTCCAACGCCAAGGCGTGGGCCATGCAGTTTGCCGCCAAGGATTACGTCGGCCTGACGGCCGCCAAGACGATGACGTGGGGCAACGCCACCACGACGGGTGGCGGCAACCTGACGATCAGCAAGCAGTCGGGCAACAACATCACCATCACGATCACGTCGATGGATTCCGGGCTGGTCATCCCGAACGCAATGGTCACCGTGTCGGGCGGACAGACGGGCGCCACGAAGATCATGAGCACCACGCTGTCGTCGAATCAGATGAAGTACACGATCAAGCTGAACTCGCATGAGGGCACGCCGCCGCAGCTCAACATCAAGTGGTACACCGAGCAACTGATGATGTAAGTGCGTGACGCGAAGGGCCGTCGTCTGCTCCGGCAGACGACGGCCCTTCGTCGTTTTCGAACAGGTATCGCGGCGAAATCCACGAATACGCTGATGTCGCATACCCGTATCAAGGAGAACCGCATGCGCACGTCCAAGCTCCGCCGCCTCGTCATCACTGGCGCGGCCATCGCCTCGCTCGCCGCCGTCGGTGTTGGCTCGGCCGCAGCCGCCGGCTCGATGCCCGCCTCGAACCCGAGCGATTATGCCGACCTCAACAAGACCGCGACCGCGCAGGTCTTCAACGTGACCATCAAGGGCTCGCAGCTTGAGGGGAACGCCATGACGAAGACCGTCAATAACGGTCTGGCGGGCGGCCTCGGCGCCACGGTCACGGTCAAGAAGGCTGTCGCCAAGGGGTACACCAACTACCAGACGATCACCGTCACGCCCACGACCGTCGGCCAGGTGACGTCGACGATCAGCAACGCCTACGCGACGTTGTCCGGCGGCAACTACGGCTCCGGTGTCATCAGCAGCACCAAGCTGTCGACCAATGGCAAGTCGTACACGATCACGATGTGGTTCGACGAGCAGGGCACCAACCCGAACCTGAACCTCAAGTTCTACCTGTACCACTCGTAACGCTCTGAGCACGACGAAGGGCCCCGGCTCCTCCTCCAGCGGGAGGCAGAACCGGGGCCCTTCTGCGTTCGTGAACTACTTGGCGGCGTCGTACTTGGCGCCGACGGCATCCCAGTTGATGACGTTCCAGATCGCCTCGAGGTAGCC
This sequence comes from Thermoleophilia bacterium, assembly GCA_037133755.1. Lineage (GTDB taxonomy): Bacteria > Actinomycetota > Thermoleophilia > Gaiellales > F1-60-MAGs149 > F1-60-MAGs149. Next base: position 154,454 of record JBAXNN010000002.1, on the reverse strand, counting down.
CGGGCGCTTGTTCTGGTACTTCAGGTAGTACGCGTGCTCCCAGACGTCGAGGCCGAGGATCGGCGTCTTGCCCTCGGAGATCGGCGAGTCCTGGTTCGGGGTCGACATGACCTCGAGCTTGCCGTTGTTGACGACGAGCCAGCTCCAGCCCGAGCCGAAGCGCTTGATGCCGGCGTCGGTCATCGCAGCCTTGAGGGCGTCGAGACCGCCGCACTCAGCATCGATCGCAGCGGCGAGGTCGCCCGAGGGCTGGCTGCCGTTGTTGCCGAGGATCTCCCAGAAGAGGGTGTGGTTGGCATGGCCGCCAGCGTTGTTGCGGACCGGGCCCTGCTTGTCGGCGGGCAGCTTGTCCAGCTGCGTCAGCAGCTCGTCGACCGGCGTGTTCTCCCACTCCGTGCCGGCCAGCGCCGCGTTGGCGTTGTCGACGTAGGCCTGGTGATGGCGGTCGTGATGGATCTCCATCGTGGTCGCGTCGATGTGGGGCTCGAGCGCGTCGAACGAATAGGCGAGAGCGGGAAGCTCGAAGGCCATGTGTCCTCCTGGTGGGTTGAAAGCGATTGCTGGTCTAATGCTAGTCGCCTGCGGGCAACGTGCTGCCCGCTTCTTCGCATGTTCACGCCGTCGGGACGAGGCGGCCGTCCAGCTCGCGCACCAGCAGGCCCTTCAACTCGAGTTCGGCAATCAGTGCCGCAGCAGCAGACGATGTGAGTCCACACCGCGCAGCCAGGACGTCGGCAGACGCCGGTTCGCGACGCAGGGCCGCCAACACGCGCCGCGCAGAGGCGTCGACGGCCGGATCGTCAACCCGCGAGGTGCCCGGATCGAGACCGAGACACACCAGCGCATCCGCTGCGCACGTCAGGGGCAGCGCGCCGTCTTTCAGCAGGAGGTTGGTCCCCTCTGCCCCGCTACTCCAGGGTGCTCCAGGGACCGCGAGGACGTCGCGGCCGAGGTCGAGCGCAAGGCGCGCAGTGATGAGCGCACCGCTGCGGGCCGCCGCCTCGATGACGATCGTGGCGTCGGCGAGCGCCGCGACGATGCGATTGCGCTCCGGAAAGCGAAAGGGTGCCGGCGGTGTCCCCGGTGGATACTCCGAGAGAATTGCCCCGTCCACTGCAATACGTCGGGCGAGCGGGATGGTGGCCGACGGGTAGTCGCGATCGATGCCACAGCCCAGTACGGCGACCGTACGTCCACCCCGATCGAGTGTGCCCTGATGCGCGCCGGCGTCGATGCCGCGCGCCAACCCCGAGATCACGCCCACCCCACTCGCAGCGAGCTCGCCTGCCAGACGCGACGCGAAGGCGATGCCAGCGGCACTCGCACCACGCGAACCGACAATAGCCACAAGCGGTGAGGTCAATAGCGTCTCGACGCCCGCGGGCTCCACCGGCGGCCGGACGAACACGCTGCGCGGCGGATCGGCGAGCTCCTCCAGACGAGCGGGATACGACGCGTCCCCACGCAGGACCTCTGTCATGCGATCGCTCCCAGCCGTACCGCGATGGCCTCGGCGACATGCGCGGGCTGCACGTCGTGGCTGCCGGCGAGGTCTGCGATGGTGCGGGCGACGCGCTGAATGCGGTGAAGCCCGCGCGGCGACAAGGCCAGCCGGCGCTCGGCCGCGTCGACGAGCTCGGTGCACGCCGCGTTGAGGGGAGCGTGCACCTCGAGGAGATCAACGGGAATCTGTCCATTGATGCAACCCCGAGCAGCCTGGCGCTCGCGCGCAGCCAGAACGCGCTCGCGTACCGCTTGGGTGCGTTCCGGCCGATCGACGCGCAGTACCTCGGGCGACGGCCGCTCGAGCCGAACGCCGACGTCGATGCGATCGAGCAGCGGGCCGCTGGCCTTCCGCTGGTACGCGATGACGCGCTCGCGAGAGCACGTGCACCCTGAGGTCCCTCCTCCTCCACACGGGCACGGGTTCATCGCGGCAATCAGACTGAAGCGCGCTGGCAGTTGCACGCTGCCCGAGGCGCGCGAGATGCGCACCACGCCATCCTCGATCGGTACGCGCAACGCCTCCAGCGTGTCGCGGCGAAACTCGGGGAGCTCGTCGAGAAACAACACCCCACCGGTGGCGAGCGTCACCTCGCCCGGACGGATCCGGGTGCCACCACCGACGAGTGCCGGCGTGGTGGCCGAATGGTGCGGCGCACGGAAGGGCGGCACCCGCAGCAGCCCCGCGCCCGGCGACAGCACGCCCGCGGCGGAGTGGATCCGCGTGGCGAGCAGCGCTGCGTCGTCGTCGAGCGGGGGCAGGATGCCGGGCAGACGCTTGGCCAGCATCGTCTTACCGACGCCAGGTGGGCCGACGAGGAGCAGGTTATGACCACCCGCTGCACAGAGCTCGAGCGCGCGGCGCGCGCCGGGCTGGCCGCGCACGTCGCCAAGATCGGGCGTTGCGTCATGGGTACAGGCAGCCGCAGCCTGCAACGTAGCGGCGCGCTCATCGCCGTTGAGCACCCGAACGGCATGTTGCAGCGAGTCGCAGCCGAGCGGGCGGCAGCCGGGCACCAGCGCCGCCTCGGCCGCGCTGTCGGCCGGGCACACGAGCACCGGTCGACCTGCGTGCACCGCCGCCTCCGCAATCGACAGGATCCCCGGCACGGGACGCAGACGGCCATCAAACGCAAGCTCGCCAACCGCCGCCACCTCATCGACGAGTCCGCCATCCACGGTGCCGTGGCCAGCCAAGACTGCGAGTGCGATGGGCAGGTCAAAACCCGCGCCCTCCTTGCGTACCTCAGCCGGCGCGAGGTTGACGAGCATGAGCGACTCCGTCGTGTTGAGACCCGCAGCGAAGGCAGCGGACCGGATGCGCGAGCGTGCCTCCTGCAGCGCCTTATCGGGCAGGCCGACGATCGTGAAGCAGGCGTTCTTCGGCTCGTCGGCGGTGTAGACCTCGACCTCCACGGGCGTGGCGTCGAGACCCGTCAGGGCGAAGGCGTGGGCGCGAGTGAGCATGCGCCCCACGCTTGCAGGGCGCCTGTCGTACGCGAGCGACTCGGTGTCACCACGGTTGCGCAGAATCGCGCCGGTGACGCTCACGCGTGACGGCGTTGCGCCAGATCCGCACGCGCCAGCCGTCGATTGTCACGAGATCGATGCGCGCGGCCCGTGCCCAGCGGTGCCGACGCTGCAGCTGGGCGGTGGCCGCCAGCAGGCGCTCCTCCTGCCGCCACGACAGCGCATGCACCGCGCCGTAGCGGCCAGGAGTGCGACGACGCTTGACCTCTACGACGACCATGAGGCGCCCACGACGGCACACGAGATCGACCTGCGCGGCGGGCATCCGCACGTCGCGCCCCACGATCACGTAGCCCCGCAGCAGGTAGAGCAGCGCGGCGAGGAGTTCGCCGTCGCGCCCGACCTGGGCGGGTGTCCTACGCAGCCAGCGAGATCGGCGCGAAGGAGTGCCGGTGGGCACGACACGGACCGAGTCGCGTGATGGCCTCCTTGTGCACGGCCGTGCCGTACCCCGCGTGCGCACCGAAGCCATAGCCTGGCGACACAGCGTCGAGCTGCTCCATCACCCGGTCGCGTGTCGTCTTGGCAATGATCGACGCTGCCGCAATGGCGGCGCTCGTGGCATCGCCCTTGACGATTGCGCGGTGCGGCCTCGCCTGCATGGGCAGAGCGAAGCCATCGACGAGGAGCTCGGACCCCTCGGGTGCCTGCACCAAGTCGAGCGCGCGACTGAGCCCGCCCAGATTGGCCGCCTGGATACCGATCTCATCGATCTCGGCCGCCGAAATGGCGATGACCGAGATGGAGAGTGCGGCGGCGCCAATGATCATCGCGAGCTCGTCGCGACGCGCCTCGGAGAGCTTCTTGGAGTCGTTCAGGCGCTCCAAGCCAACCAGATGCTCGGGCGTGAGCGCAGCTGGCTCGAACAGCACCGCCGCCGCCACGATCGGCCCGGCGAGCGCCCCACGCCCAGCTTCGTCGGCACCCGCGACGTACCGCACACCGAGCTGGCGGTCGTGAAGGAGCAGTTCGCGTCCGGCGGGCGTGCGGGGAGCCATGCCACGAGCGTAGTCAGCGCATCGGCGCCCGATGCGCGCAGACCCGCGCAGGATGCGCGCCTACAGGATCTTGAAGCGATCGAGCGGTGTCAGGATCGCAACGACGCGTCCCACGATCGCGTCCTTCGGTACCGCGCCATAGACGCGCGAGTCGATCAGCGTGCCCTGCCGATCATCCGACATCACCCACCACGTATTCGGGGGAATGCGAATCGGCCCGAAGTCGGGCGTCGGCGTCTTCAGATACAGCAGCTCGGACGGGTTGCTGCACTCGTCTTCGGGCTGCAGACCGACCGTCGCATCGGGCAGGTTCTTACAGAGATACAGCTGACCCTCCGTGGCACCGACCACCTCGCCCGGCGACCCGATGATGCGCCCAACGCCGGCGATCGGCTCGGACTGCCCCAGCGCGGCATCCACGCCCTTGAAGCGATCGACAACCACGATGTCACCGACGCCGACCGGCTGATAGTTCTTCGGAACCACCAGGACGCGATCACCCGACTCGATGCGATCACCCATCGCAGCGTTCGGCACGTACACCCCATGCGGTCCCACGCGCAGCGCAGCGCCGAAGACGAACGCCGCCAGCACGAAGCCCAGCGCGAGGGCGACCAGCGAATAGGTGGTCGGCCAGTTGAAACCGTCGCCCGGCACCTTGCGGATCGAGCGCCGCCGCACGAAGCCCACGATCGACGCACCAAGCGGCCCAAACACAATCGTGAAAATGCCCGCCAGCATGCCTTTCGAGCCACGGAGGGCCGCATCGAGCACCGCGGCTGCCGCCCAGATACCCCAGACAATCGCGGCTGGCCACAGCAATGGCGCCCAGATGACCGCGCCGAGATACAGCAGCACCACCAGCAGCAACCCGCCGAGCGGACGCGGCCAGCGCATGATCCGTGCGATGCCGAGGAACCGTGGCGCCTTCTTGAGACTATTGCGACGGCGCCGGCGATTGAGCTCGATCTGTCGCGTGCTCTCGCGGGTGCTCATCAGATCACCAGATCGAGATACGGCTCGGTGGCCAGTACGACATGAAGGCGGTACCGATCATCTGATCCTTCGTGATCGGGCCCCAGTTACGCGAGTCGTCCGAGTCGGCCCGATTGTCGCCCATCATGAAGTAGCGATCGTTGGGAATCTCCGTCGGCCCGAAATCGTCTTGCTGACTCGACACGAACGGCTGGTCGAGGAACCCACAGCCGGGCGTGGTCTTGACCGAACCACCCTCCGTCGGCCCCTTGCCACTGCAGACGTAGACATGGCCGCCAATGGCACCGATCGTCTCGCCCGGCATGCCGATCAGGCGCTTGACGAACGTCTCGCTCGACGCGGTCTGCGTGTCGTAGACGTCTGCCCCCACGCCATTCGGGTGAAACACGATGATCTGATTGCGGGTCGGATCCTGGAAGCGCAGCGTGAAGCGCGAGGCGATGATGCGCTCGCCGATCGCAATCGTCGGCTCCATCGAACCAGACGGTACGCGATACGGCTTCACGATGAACGCCTGCACGAGGTAGGCGATGCCCACCGCGATGACGACGGTTACAACCAGATCGACGATCGGGTTCTTGCGAATCTCTCTCAGACTGGCCACGTCGTCACATCCTACGTTCCGCGCTGGCGGACGTCAGAGGGCGATGCCTACTGGAGCTTCTCGCGGATGCGCGCCTGCTTGCCCACCTTGTCGCGCAGGTAGTACAGCTTCGCGCGGCGCACCATGCCGATTGCGCCGACCTCGATCTTGTCGATCTTGGGCGAGTGCAGCGGGAACGTACGCTCGACGCCGACGCCGAACGACTGCTTGCGGACCGTGAAGGTCTCGCGCGTGCCGTGGCCATGGCGCTTGATGCACACACCCTCGAAGACCTGCACGCGCTGGCGGTTGCCCTCGATCACGCGGAAATGCACCTTGACCGTGTCACCCGCCTTGAACTGGGGGACGTCACGGCGCTGTGCTGCTTCGATCTCTTCAAGGATGTTCATACCGGCGGGGATCCTACCCCAAAACCTCGTCCGACCCCGCAGGTTCCCCCGCGCGAGCCTCCGATTGGGCTCTGCGCCACGCGGCGATGCGGCCGTGATCGCCCGAACGGAGGATCTCAGGCACCTCCCAGCCACGAAATTCCAGGGGCCGCGTGTAGTGCGGATACTCCGGCAACCCATCGAGCGCCGGCGCGAAGGACTCCTCCTCCGCCGACTCGTCGTGACCCAGGGCGCCGGGCAGAAAACGCGTGACGGCGTCGGTGACAACCATCGCAGCTCCCTCTCCACCCGCCAGCACGTACGGGCCGAGGCTGAGCGTCTCCGTCGCGACGTGATCGAGCACGCGCTGATCGAAGCCCTCGTAGCGACCGCAGAGAATCGTGATCGCATCGGCCTGCGCCAGCTCGCGCGCGTAGGCATCGTCAAACCGGCGGCCGCGCGCGTCCATCGCGATGATGCGGCGCTCTGCCCGTACCGCGTCGAGCGGCTGCCCATAGACGCCCTCAACGGCCGCGACCGTCGTGTCGACGCGCACCACCATCCCCGCCCCGCCGCCATACGGCGTGTCGTCGACGGCATGGTGTGGCAGCTCGCTGTAGACGCGCATGTCGTGGATGCCAAGCGCAAGTTCTCCCTCGAGAGCGTTCTTGATGTGCCGCTCCTCGCCCAGCCAGTCGAACCAGGCGGGGAACAGCGTCAGGATGTCGAGCGAGAGAGCCACGCCGGAATCATCGCGGGTCGGCGAAGACCGCGAGGCGCTACTCGACGGCGACAGGCTCCCAGCCCTCAACCAGCACCATGCGGCGGCCGGGAATGTCCACGGTCGGGACGATCACCGCGACAAACGGAATGCGGTGCTCGCCGACCACGAGCAGGTCGTGCGCGACACCGTCCTCGACGGTATCGATGACGCCGAGCGGCGTGCCATCGGCATGCTCGACCGTGCAGCCGACCATGTCGAAGCGGAAATAGAAATCGTTGTCGGGCTCGGGGATCGCCTCGCGCGGCAGTTCCAACGCGGCGCCGCGCAGTAGCTCGCACGAGGTGCGGTCCCCCGCTCCCTCCAACTGCACCAGCGGTGCGAGTTCGTCGCCACGCGACTTGCTGACCTCGCGTGGCGAGCCGTTGACGAGGACCGTCGAGCCCTTCGGGAAGTCCCACCAGCCACACGGGTCGGCCACGCGGAACGAGCCGTCCAGGCCATGCGGCTTGCCGATCGTCCCGACGCGCACGCGCTCGGGCCGCCACGGATAGTCGGGCGTCATGCCTCAGCGGGCGTGTCGTCGACCTCGACGAGGACGCGACGACCGCTCTTGACGGCACCCGCACGCACGACGCTGCGAATCGCACGCACGACGCGACCGCCACGGCCAATCACCTTGCCGCGATCCTCGGGCGCCACGACGATGCGCAGCACGATCGCCTCGTCCGTCATCTCGACCGTCACCTTGACGGCATCCGGATCGTCGACAAGCCCAAGCACGAGGTACTCGCACAGCTCGCGGACATCCTTCGGGGGCGTGGCCCCCATCGGTTAGATGATGCCCTGCTTCTGCAGCAGGCGATAGACCGGCTGCGACGGCTGAGCGCCGTTGGCAAGCCAATACTTCGCCCGCTCCTCGTTGATCTCAATCAGCGAGGGCTCGAGCTGGGGGTTGTAGCGACCGATGTTCTCGATCGCGCGACCATTCCGCGGCGAAGCGTCGTTCTGAACGACGATGCGGTAGATCGGATTCTTCTTGGACCCGAATCGGGCGAGGCGTAGCTTGACCACGGCGTGGACTTTACCCTAACCCTGCAACTCGGGCGGCAATTCCATCCCCTTCGGCAATTTGGGCATCTTGCCCTTGCCGCCGGCGAAGCCCTTCATCATCTTCTTCATCTGCTCGTACTGCTTGAGCAGGGCGTTGACCTCGGTGACGGTGACACCCGAGCCGTTGGCGATACGAAGGCGGCGTGAGCCGTTGATCAGCTTCGGATTTTGGCGCTCTGCCGGCGTCATCGACAGGATGATCGCCTCGACGCGGTCGAGCTGTCCTTCATCGATATTGGTGTTCTTCAGCTGCTTGCCGACGCCCGGCAGCATGCCGAGGACGCTCGACAGCGAGCCCATCTTCCGGATCGAGCGCAGCTGGTCGAGCATGTCGTCCAGACCGAACTCGGCCTTGCGCATCTTGCGCTCGAGCTCTTCGGCCTTGTCCTTGTCGACGAACTGCTCAGCGCGCTCGATCAGGCTGAGGACATCGCCCATGCCGAGAATGCGCGAGGCGAGGCGATCCGGATGGAACTCCTCGATCTGGTCGAGCTTCTCGCCGGTCGTGATGACCTTGATCGGCACGCCGGTAATCGCGCGGACGCTGAGTGCCGCGCCGCCGCGGGCGTCACCGTCGAGCTTGGTCAGGATCAGACCACTGAAGTCGATTGCCTTCTGGAAGTTCTGGGCGGTGTTGACGGCGTCCTGGCCGGTCATCGCGTCGAGCACCAGCAGCGTGTCGGTCGGCTTGACCTCGTTGCGGATCTTGACGAGCTCGTCCATCAGCTCCGTATCGACGGTGAGGCGGCCCGCGGTGTCGACGATGACGACGTCGCGGCCCTCCTCCTTCGCCTGCTGGATACCGCGCCTGGCGATCTCCACCGGATTCATGTCGGTGCCGTGCTCGTAGACGGGCACGCCCGCCTGGCCACCAACGGTGACGAGCTGGGTGATGGCGGCAGGGCGATAGACGTCGCAGGCCACGAGTGCCGGGCGCTTGCCCTGCTTCTCGATCAGCTTGGCGAGCTTGCCGCAGGTCGTCGTCTTACCGGAGCCCTGCAGGCCGCAAACCAGGATCACGGCAGGCGAGCCGTTCAGCGAGAGCTTCGTGGCGCCCTCGCCCATCAGCTTCGTCAGCTCGTCGTGGACGATCTTGACGACCTCTTGGCCCGGCGTGAGGCTCTCGGAGACCTCGGCGCCAAGCGCGCGCTCCTTGACCGTCGCGACGAAGCTCTTGACGACATCGAAGTTGACGTCGGCCTCGAGCAGCGCAAGCCGGATCTCGCGCATCGCCGTATTGATGTCGTCTTCGCTCAGGCGTCCGCTCGAGCGGAGATCGCCGAGGGCGTTGCCAAGTCGGTCGGAAAGGGAATCGAGCATCGTGTCGGGCCGGCCACGCCGGTGCTCGGATCATACGGACTCGCCGCGGTGTGCCCGCCGCACCACGTGAGACAATGCGGCAGTCGCATGGAAATCGAGCTCCAGTACCTCTACACCGGCGACGAGCCTCTGATGGTTCCGGCCGAGCTCGCGAACTTCTCGCTCGCCGGGTCGGCACTTTTCGACATCCGCGACACCTTCTTCGACACGGGCGATCTCGACCTGCGTCGCGCCGGCTGCTCTCTGCGCATTCGCCGCCAGTCGAACCTCCCCACGCCGATCATCACGTGGAAGGGCCCCTCCACGCGCCGTGCTGATCGTGCGCGCGAGCGGGAAGAGATCGAGTTTTCCGTCGATCACATCCCGGCTGATGGCAGCGAGATGCTCGAGATGGTCGAGGCGGCAGGACTCAGGAAGCGGCTACCCGAGGTGCTCGGCAAGTCCCCGAAGCTCGCGATGATCGGCGAGCTCGAGAACCGCCGCTCGACGCACGACTACGTTCAGGGCCTCCATCACGTTGAGCTGTGCTGGGATCGACTGCGCTTCCCGCTCGGTCCGCCCCAGATCCGCCTCGAGCTCGAGACCAAGAACGACTCCGCCGGTCGCTTCATCAGCGACTTCGACCGCGAGTTGCGCGAGCTGTTCAACGGCGACCTCGCTGACGCCGAGTACGGCAAGGCGAAAGAGCTGTGCGTGCGGCTCTATCCCGAGCTGTTCGGCGCACAAGCAGCCTGATTCGGTACCAGCTGCCTGCCACATCGCGCGCATTTCGCGCGCGTTCGTGCGCAATGCGGACATGACAGATCAGCAATCCTGGAGCTAGCGACCGTCGCGAGCCTCGGGCGCCGATTTCCCCTGCCCACACCCGATGCGGAATCGCCCAAATTCCGGAATTCGGACGTTCGCACGGCAGGCAACCACAACGAGATCCGCTGAACGATGCCGGTTCGTGTGCCATCGCGCATGACACCATGGGCCCGGGCCCATCGCGTCACCGGGTTGCGAGCGGAGTTGACTCGCCCGTGACGACTACGCCGGGTCGGCGAGTTCGGACGCGACCGCTTTGTAGGCCGCGAGGGTGATGTCGCGCTCGATGCCATGCTCGACGATGCGGAGCGGACGATCGGGTGCCCAGCGGTTGACGTAGGCGCCGGTCGGATCGAACTTCTTCTCCTGCAGATCCGGATTGAAGACCCGGAAGTACGGCGCAGCGTCGAGTCCCGTGCCGGCCACCCACTGCCAGGAGCCGGCGTTGGAGGCGAGGTCGCCGTCGGTGAGGTGCTGTCGGAACCACTGCTCGCCTCGGCGCCAATCGATGTGCAGATCCTTGACGAGGAAGCTGGCCGCGACCATGCGGGCGCGATTGGCGATCGAGCCCGTCTCGAGGAGCTGACGCATCGCCGCATCGACCATGCCGAAGCCCGTCTCGCCGCGCGACCAGGAGTCGAAGTGCTCGTCGGTACCGATCCACTCGATGTGGTCATACCGCGGGTCGATGCAGTGTTCCGCGAGATCGGGATGATGGTGCAGGACGTACTTGAACCAGTCGCGCCAGAGCAGCTCGCTCGCGTACTTCGGAGCGCCGGCACGATCGGCGACGTGCAGTGCGCGCCGTGGCGAGAGCATGCCTTGGCGCAGATACCCCGACAGGCGCGACGTGGCGTCGGGCTCCGCGACGAGATCACGGTCCGCGGCGTAGCGGGCAAGGTAGCCCTCGTCACGCCACGAGCGCAGGCGCGCCAGTGCGTGGGTCTCCCCGCCAGGGACATCGGAGCGCAACGACACGGGGCGACCAACGAGCGTCTCGACCGACGGGATCTCCGGCGCCGGCGTCGGCTGCAACCGGCCGGTCAGGTCGTAGTCGCGCGGCGGAGCGGGTAGCTCGTCGAGTACGCGCCGCACACCGCGGGCGTACGCCGAGTACGTACGACAGGGATTGCCCTCCTTCGTCAGCACGAGCTCATGCGGGACGTTCACCTCGTCATCCAGCACCAGGAGTTCGGCGCCGATGCCACGCAGCGCTTCCTCAGCAGCGCGTTCGATGATGTCGGCGGCTGGCTCCTCGTCGCGGTTGGCGCACACGCGCTCCACGCCGAGTTCGCGCGCCACATCGACGAGCTGCTGAACGGTATCGCCGCGCCGCACGATCAGCCCTCCCCCGCGCTCGGCCAGTCGCGCCTGCAGATCGATGAGCCCTTCGACGATGAAGCCGAGCTGAGCATGGCCCACACCACGCGCCTTCATACCGGGATCGAGCACGTAGAGGAACGCCAGCGGCGCGCCCGTCTCAAGCGCCACGGCGATCGCGTGCGAATCGTCGAGCCGCAGGTCGCGGCGGAGCCAAATCAGGACCGGAGACGCCATCAACGGGATCTTCGCAACCCCATCGGTGCGGGCCTACTCCGCGCCGAGCCCGAGCAGGGCGCGTGCGTACGAGGCCGCGTCAAACGGTCGCAGGTCGTCGAGCGACTCGCCGACGCCGATCAGCTTGATCGGCACGCCAATCTCATGGGCGATCGCCAGCGCGATACCGCCCTTGGCGGTGCCGTCGAGCTTCGTCAGCACGATGCCCGTCAGGGGCGTTGCCTCGCCGAACAGGCGCGCCTGCTGCAGGCCGTTCTGCCCCGTGGTGGCGTCGACGACGAGCAGCGTCTCGTGCGGCGCACCGTCCATACGGCCATTGATGACGCGGCGGATCTTGGCGAGCTCGTCCATCAGACCAACCTGGTTCTGCAGTCGGCCGGCGGTGTCCACGAGCACGACGTCACGTCCACGGGCCACGGCGGCCTCGATGCCGTCGAAGGCAACCGCGGCCGGATCGCCACCATGCGCCGAGCCGACGAAATCGGCATCGGCGCGCTCGGCCCAGACCTGCAACTGCTCATCGGCAGCCGCACGGAAGGTATCGGCCGCGGCGATCACGACGGTCTTGCCCACACGACGCAAGTGCTCGGCCAGCTTGCCAACGGTCGTCGTCTTGCCCGTGCCGTTCACACCGACCATCAGGATCACCGTCGGCTGCTGCGAGACGTCGATGCGGGCCTCGGCTCCAGCCAGCAGGTCAGCGATCTCCTCGGCGAGCGCGGGCGCGAGATCGGCTCCCGGGGTGAGACCACCCGCCGCGGCACGGCGCTCGAGGCGGCCAATGATCTCCACGGTTGCCGGCACGCCGCAATCGGCAAGCAGCAGCGCCTCCTCGAGTTGCTCCCACGCCTCGGCATCATCGGGATCGAAGGCGATCGACTGGATCTGCCCCGTGAGTGCCTTGCTCGACTTCGACAGGCCGTCGACGAGGCGCCGAAAGAAGCCTCCACCGCCCTGGTCGGCCTCTGACACCGCTTCAACGACGGGCACGTCGCCGAGCCCGGAGAACATCTGGTGCGGATCGGCCATGCGCTACGCCAGGTCCGGTGCGGCCGCCAGGGCCGGACCATCGAGCTCGCGCGGCAGGCGCCGCGAGATAACCTGCGACACACCGTTGCCCGGCATCGAGACGCCGTAGAGCGCATCGGCGGCCTCCATCGTGCCCGCCTGATGCGTGATGACAATGAACTGCGCGCGATCACGGAAGCGGTTGACCAGCTCGAGGAAGCGATCGATGTTGACCTCGTCGAGCGCGGCATCGACCTCGTCGAGCACGTAGAACGGGCTCGGGCGGGCGAGCATGAGCGCGAAGGTGAACCCGAGAGCGGCCATGGACTTCTCGCCACCCGACAACACCTGCAACGAGCGGATCTTCTTGCCGGCCGGCTGGACCTCAAGCTCGACACCCGGCTCGGGCGCCTCGCGCACCGCGTCGAGATCGTCAAGATCGTTCTCGGCTTCGACGGCGGGATCCTCGTCCTGCCCCTCGTGGGCGTCGGCAGCCTCAGCGGTCTCTTCATCGCCCTCGATATCGACCACATCGGCAGGCTCGACGACCTTGAGGCGACCAGAGCCACCGGGGAACAGGGTTTCCATGACCTCAGCGAAGCCCGCCTCGACGGTCTGGTACGTGCTCTCGAAGCGATTGCGAATCTCGGTACCGAGCTCGCGGACGAGCTTGCGCAGCTCGGCGACGGACTTGTCGAGATCGGTGATCTGCTCGGTGATGTCGTCGGCCTCCTGCTTGGCCTCCTCGTAGGCCTCCTTCGCCAGCGGGTTGACGGCACCGAGTTGCACGATGCGGCGCTCGAGACGCTCGACCCTGCCCTCGCGCGTCGTGCGCTCGTCCTCGGGCAGCGGCTCCGTCATATCGACGACGTCTTTGGCGCCCTCGCCCTGCTGTTCGATCAGCTCGCGGCGACGTGTGCTGAGGCCGGTCATGCGTTCTTCGCAGCGCTCCAGCTCGACCCCCAGCGCAGCCACCTTGCCGGCGGCATCACGGCGCTCGGCACCGAGACGGGCGTCGTCGTCGGCGCAGGAGCGCAACTCGGCACCCAGCTCGGTGACGCGCGCCTCGCCGGCCTGCGTCTGGGCACGGGCCGGCTCGCGGAATCGTTCTGCCGTGACGAGCGAGGCGCGAATGGTCTCGAGAATCGTGGGCAACTGGTCCACGACGGCGGTGAGCGCCGCGGCGCCTTTCTGCGCGAGCTCGGCCTGTCGTTCCTGCTCCGTGGCCAGGGTGCGCAGACGAGCGCCCTCGACGCGGGCGCGCTCCGCACGCTCCTCGGATGCGGCGCGACGGCCGCGACGATCGGCGACCTCGGTCTGCAGGCCGACACGCACAGCCTCGGCAGCCTCGTGCTCGGCGGTGCGCTCGGCGACACGCTCGCGCAGGGCGGCCAAGCCGCTCTCGAGCGCAACGACCTCCGTCTGCGCCGCAGCGGCGCGAGCCTCGGACGCCTCGGCATCTTCGCTCGCAGTGCGCAGGCGCTCGGCCGTGGCCTCATCGAGTCGAGCCAGGCGGTCGGCCTCGCGGCCGGCCTCGCCGAGCTCGCGCTCGAGGCGCAGCTGATTGTCGCGTGCTGTGACAACCGCAGCGCGCGCGACGGCCTCGGCCTGTTCGACCGATTCCCGTTGACGCGTGCCGTCGGCCAGTGCGGCTGCCGCAGCGGTGCGGGCGCTCTGATCGTCGCGCACCTGCTGCTCGACCCCGGCAAGATCGCGCTTGCGGGCGAGCGCGCGCCCAGCGGCATCGCCGGCACGGAACGCGATCCCGCGATCGGCGTCGAAGCCGCGCCCGTCGGCCAGCACACCGATGCCGTACTTGACCGCGAGCAGGTCCTCGGCACGCTCGACGAGCAGCACGCCGTCGAACAACCCACTCGGGACATCGCCGGAGGTCTGCACGCGGGAGGCGAGCGGCACGCCCGGGCCCTCGGCCTGACGGCTCGGGAGACGATCGAGACACAAGAGCGCAGCACCCTCGAGGGCATCGTCGGCCAGAAGGTCGACGGCGTCGCTCGCGGCTCGGGCGACGGCCTCGGTGGCGCGCCACGACAGCACAGCGGCCACGGCGCGCTCGACGCCCTGGTCGGGGCGAATCTGGTCGGTGACGAGCGAGACGCCGCGATCGCGCAGGCGCACGAGCGCGCCATCAAGACCATCGCCACGCTCGATCGAGTCCTTCAGTTCCTTGAGGCGCGCCTCGGAGCTCTGCGCCTTGGCATCAGCCGTTGCGGCAGCGCCACGAACGTCGGCTTCGTGCCGACGCGCCTGATCGGCGGCCGCACGGGCCTCCTGCTCGGCGCGCTCTGCCTCAGCGAGCGACTCACGCGCGGTGACGACGTGCGCTTCGATCGTCTCGAGCAGCACCTGGGCGGCACGGCGCGTCTCCTCGCGCTCGCCGACGCCCTCACCCAGCTCGGCACGGCGAGCGGAAGCAGCAGCCGCACGTTCCCGGCTCTCCGTGGCCTCAGCGTTGGCGCGGGCCAGTCGGCCCTCGTGCTCGGCCTCGGCGCGACGCGCCTCTAGGACGGCTCCCAGCGCAGCTTCCGAGGCCTGCGTGGCGGCAGCGAAGCGGTCTTCTATGCCCGTGTCGTCGGGGTCGGCCGCCAGCTCGGAGCGCTCGCGCTCGGCCTGCATCTCAACCGAAGCTGCTGCCGTGGCGGTGGCCGCGGCCTCATCGATCAGGCGGCCGGCGCGGATCCGCAGGCGCTCGATGTCGTGGGCGAACTCCTCGCGCCGCTCCTCGAGCTGCGTGGCGCGATCCGTCAGACGCTCGACACCTGCATCGAGACGCTGCACAAGGCGCGAAGCAGACTCCTGCTCACTGACGAGCGCGCCTAACGCAGCCTCAGCGGCTTCGCGACGCTTGACGACCTCGGCGGCTGCCGCATCGAGCTGATCCTGCAGGGCGCGCGCTTCGCGCAGTTCGTTCTGGCGGATACCCCGATCGCGACGCGTCTCGGCCATCGCTGAGAGCACCAGCTCGAGGCGGATCTCGAGCAGCTCGGCCTCCATCAGCGCGGCGCGCTCGGCAGCCGATGCCTGCAGTGCCAGCGGACGCAGGCGCCCTTGGATCTCGGCCTGCTTGGTGCGCGCCTCGACCAGATGACGCTCGACGCGATTGAGCTTCTGCTGGGCGCGGATGCGGCGGCGCTTGAACTTGCCAAGGCCAGCGACCTCCTCGATCAGACCGCGACGCACCGTCGGGCTGGCGAGCAGCACCTGATCGACCTGGTTCTGGCCGATGATTGCGTGGCTGTCCTTGCCAAGGCCGATGTCGGCCAGCACCTCGTGAACGTCGAGGCGACGCACGGGCACGCGGTTGAGCATGTACTGGCTGTCGCCGTCACGGCTAAGGCGCCGCAGGATCGACAGCTCGGGTCGACCACCCGGTGCGACGCCGCCTTCATCCTCGAGCACGAGCTCGACTTCGGCAACACCCGCCGCAGCACGTCCCTCAGAGCCGCTGAACAGGACATCGAGACCGGTAGCAACGCGAACCTCGCTCGGCGCCTGCGACGCCATCGCCCAGCGCAGCGACTCGGCGATGTTCGATTTGCCGGAGCCATTCGGGCCCACGATGACGCCGACGCCCTTGTCGAACTGCAGCTCCGTCTCGTCAGCGAAGCTCTTGAAGCCCTTGATGCGGATACGGGTGAGCCTCATGCGGTGCCACCCTCGAGTGCGCGCATGGCTCGGCGGGCGGCGTGCTGCTCGGCGGCGCGGCGCGACGCGCCCTCGCCCTCGCCGCGGACATCGCCGTCGATGATCGCCACTACGCGGTAGTGGCGCGCGTGCGCTGGTCCAGTCTCCTCCACGGATTCGTACGCTACACGGCGACCCTGACGCTGCAGCAATTCCTGGAGCGCTGTCTTGGGGTCAACGCGGGGGTCGAGCGCGTGGTCGAGCAGTGGCGCGAAGGCCTCGACTGCGGCCGCATTCGCGTCGTCCCAGCCATGCGCGAGGAAGATCGCGCCGAGCGCGGCCTCGGTCAGGTCGGCCAGCACCGAGCGATTGATCGAGAGCCGCCAGGCGCCGTGTTCGTGGCTGGTACCAACCATCAGCGCGGCCATGCGGTCTCCGAGGCCCTCGTTGCGCGCCACGACGGCGCAGAAGCGGGCAGACCGCAGTTGGTTCTTGATCCGCGACAACTCGCCTTCGGCGGCGGCGGGGAATCGCTCCAACAGGAAGGCACCGAGCGCGAGGTCGAGTACGGCGTCGCCCAGCAACTCGTATCGCTCATACGAGTCGCCGGGCGACGCCGCCCAGCTCGCGTGGGTCAGCGCACGGGTGCGCGACTCGGCCGCCAAGGCGTCGAGCCGCCGTGCAATCGGACGGTTGGGATCAGTCAGCGCGGGCGACGATGAAGTCGACGGCCTCGCCGACGGTGCCGATCGACTGTGCCTCCTCGTCGGAGATCTTCACGCCGAAGCCCTCCTCGAGATCCATGATCAGTTCGACCAGGTCGAGCGAGTCGGCCTGCAGGTCGTCACGCATGTGCGCGCTCTCAGTGATGTCTGCGGGGTCGACGTCGAGACGCTCGATGAGAATCTCCTGCACCTTGCCCAGAACCTCTGCGCGATCAGCCACTGTCTTTGCCCTTTGTTCGAAGTCGTGTGGACGCGCTGACACTAGCAGGCGGCTATACGGCGTTACGACACGCGAGCGCTGATTGCGCCGACCAGATCGCGCTCGACGCCTTCGGCGGCGTAGCGACACGCCTGCGCGATGCCGTGCGGCCGCGCGGATCCATGCACCACGATCACGACGGCATTCGTCCCCAGCAGGTGCCCACCACCGTAGGTATCGGGGTCGAGCGTGTCGCGCACGCGCCGCAGTGCCGGGCGCATCAGCGCGCCGCCAAGCTGGGCCCGCAGCCCCGTCGCCTCGGCACGGACGCGCCGAAATGCCTCGCGGGCCGTGCCTTCACACGTCTTGAGCAGAACGTTGCCGGCAAAGCCGTCCGTGACGATCACGTCGACGAGTGAGGTGAGCGCATCGCGCCCCTCCACGCTGCCGCGATAGGCCAGCGACGCGTCCGCAGCCAACAGCGCGTGCGTCTCCTTCATCCGCGCGTCGCCCTTGCCGGGCTCCTCGCCAATCGCGAGCAGGCCGCACGTCGGTGCGTCGATATGCAGCAGGTGCTCAGCGAAGGCGGTGCCGAGGTGCGCAAATTGGTGCAGCTGCTGCGGCGTCGTGTCGAGATTCGCACCCGCGTCGATCAGTACCGTCGGGCGCACCGCACCGGGCAAGACGGCAGCAAGCCCCGGGCGACTGATGCCAGGAGCGCGACCGATGATCAGCGCGGCCGCAGCCATCGTGGCACCGGAGTGGCCGGCCGAGACCAGCGCGTGGGCCTCCCCCGCCTTGACGGCGTGCGCCGCCACGACGATCGACGTTCCCTCATCGCCGCGTACGAGCTCGGCGGGGTCAGCATCCTGCGGGACGAAACGCGGCGCGTGGCGCACCTCGATGCGGGGATGCTCGGCGACGAGCGGCTGCAGCACGGCCTCGTCCCCCACCAGTAGGACCGACAGCTCGACAGACTCCACCGCGGCGCGCACGCCTTCAACGACCGACTGTGGCGCAGTATCGCCACCCATCGCGTCTACCGCGATGACCACGCCCACGAGCTAGGCCAGGGGAGCGTTATCGACGATGTATCGCTTGCCGCGGTACGTTCCGCAGCTCGGGCACACACGATGCGACAATTTCGGTGCCGAGCACACGGTGCAGGTCGCAACCATAGGGGATGCGATCTTGTGCGTTGCGCGACGCTTGTCGCGGCGGGCCTTGGAAGTTTTCCGTTTCGGGACTGCCATAACGGAGGGCAGCCTAGCGAACCCAACGCACGAGTGGCGCCACTACCCCTCGGGCGCGTCGTCGACGAGCTGCTGGAGGGCTCCCCAGCGGCTGTCTGGCTCGGGCGGCGGGCACTGGCAGGTACCTTTGTTGAGGTCGGTACCGCACGACGGACACAGGCCCTGGCAATCCTCCTTGCAGAGGATTTTGTGCGGCATGGACAGCACAATCGCGTCGGCCGCCCACGAACCGGCATCGAGCTCCTCGCCCTGCAGGTAGTCACAGACCTCTTCGGCCTCGAGGCCCGGCTCAGGATGGTCGGCCTGGTACTCGCGGGCATCGATGGCGACGGGCACGGAGGCATCCTCAAGACAGCGATGGCACGGGCCACTGATCGTCGTGTGCAAGCGCATGCGAAACAGCAGGCCCGACAGCGTGCGTGTGATATCCAGTCGAGCAATCGGCGGCGACAAGGGACCCGAGTACTCGACGCCACCGAGCTCGAGCGCAGGCACGGCAACCGGGACCTCGATCGAGCGCTCGGCACCCGGCTCGAGCCGGAGCTGCGAGAGATCGATCATGGCCGAGGCCGCCGTTCCGCGACTAGGTCGTGATCTCGGTGAACTGCGCAGAGCCACCCGACGTGCGCTCCGGCGAGGCGCTGGCCAGCTGGCCACGCCCACGCTGCACGGCGCCGAGGAACTTGCCGAGGTTCGCCTCGAGGGTGCCCAGAATCTCGTCGGCGTAATCCTCTGCGCCGAGCCGGATCTCGCGCTCGCGATTGCGGGCGTTCTCGAGGATCTCCTGCGCCTGGCGCTCGGCCAGCCGCACGACTTCCTGCTGCGACGCCTCGCGCTGGGCGATCTCGCGGGCCTCAACGACGATGCGCTCGGACTCTCGCTTGGCCTCGCCGAGCATCTCCTGGCGCTCCTTGACGATCCAGCGCGCCTGCTTGATCTCGTCCGGGATCGTCGCGCGCATCTGGTCGAGGATCTCCCAGATCTCCTCGCGATCGATGCGGACCTGATCCGTCAGCGGGACGGCTTTGGCGTTGTGGACCAGCTCGTCGAGCTTGTCAATGAGAACGAGGACATCCATGAAGACTCCTTCACATGCTACGTGACGTCGGATGGTCGTCGAACCAGCGGACGACACACGGTGGAACGAGATTCTCGACAGATCCGCCGAACGCGGCGATCTCGCGGACGCCGCTTGACGAGACGAACGAGAGCGGTCCCGAGGCGGCCAGGTAGACCGTCTCGATCTCTGCTGCAAGATGGTGATTGAGCTGCTGCATCTGAAATTCCCACTCGAAGTCGGACACGGCACGGAGTCCCTTGACCAGCGCGCACGCGCCCTTGGCCCGTGCGAACTCGACGACGAGGTCCGTGAACGTCTCTACACGCACGTTCGGTACATCTACGAGTGATTCTTGCAGGAGCGCCACCCGTTCGTCGGCCGGGATCAATGGCTCCTTGTGCTTCGGACGCCGCACCACGCCAACCACAACGTGATCAAACAGCGTCGAAGCGCGCTTGATGATGTCGACGTGCCCGTACGTCACGGGATCGTAGGACCCGGGGCAGATGGCGATGCGCTGGCTCATGTAGCCCCAAGGATGACGATCTGGGCGGCTGCTATGCGGCGGTTGTAGCGCTCGACGAGCCCGGGAACGTCGAATCCGTCGTTGACAGCGGTCTCCAGGACGACCCGACCGTCGGGCGCCAATGCCTGCGGCAAGAGGTCCGCGAGCGTGCCTGCGAGCTTCGGCACCGACTCGTACGGCGGGTCGACGACGATCAGATCGAAGGTCTCCCCCGCCTCGACGAGACGCTTGAGCGCGGTCAGCGCGTTCGCCTTGTCGACCGTCGAACGCTCGCGCTCGCCCAGCTCGGTGATGTTGGTCTTGATGGCGGCCAGCGCCTGCGCATCACGTTCCACGAACAGACACTGCGCGGCCCCGCGCGACAGCGCCTCAAGCCCCATCGCGCCCGAGCCCGCGAAGAGATCGAGCACGCGTGCTTCGACGACCATCGCCCCGAGCGACGAGAAGATCGCCTCGCGCGCACGATCAGAGGTGGGCCGCACGCCCTTCCCCGGCGGGACGGCGAGACGGCGCGAGCGATGCTGGCCGGCGACGATGCGCATGCGGCTGAGGGTATCGTGGCGGGGCGCCGTTCCCCATCGCCGACCATGCCGCTGACCCTCTACGACAACGCGCTCTCGACCAATGCGCAGAAGGTGCGCTTCCTCTTGGCCGAGCTCGACCTGCCGTACGAGGCGATCGCGGTGGACATGGGTTCCCTCTGCCCCGACTGGTACCGGCAGCGTCACCCGTTCGCGACGATCCCGCTCCTCGTCGACGACGGGTTCGCGATCTTCGAGTCCAACACGATGCTCCGCTATCTGGCCGACCGCGAGGGGCGCGACGATCTCTACCCGGTCGACCCGGTCGAGCGTGCGCGGATCGACCAGGTCATGGATGCTCTGAGCCTCTCGGTTCGCCCGGCGCTGTGGGAGTTGGAGGCGGCGACGATCTACTGCCGCGTGCCGTCCCATCTCGGCGGGGATGACGGCAGCAGCGCCGATCCGGCGGCCGTCGCCGCAGCACTGACCGCGCTCGCTCCCGCTCTTGAGGGATTCGAGCAGCTGCTGGCGGAGCTCGGCGGCTTCGGCATCGCCGACTGCGCCATAGCCGGCCGCTTCGCGACCGCCCCGAAGCTCCCGCTCGACCTGACGGTCTGGCCCGAGCTCGAGGCCCGGCTGCGCACGGCGTGGAGCCTGCCCGCGTGGACGGCCGGCCTCGCGGCCGCAGCGCGGTAGACCGTCAGGCCCGCCGCAGCGCAGCGATCAGCTCGCCGAAGCGATCATCGGCGGCCTGTTCGAGGATCGGGTCGCCGCCGTCGCGCAGCAGACGCGCCGCGTCGTCGCGAGCACGGTCGAGCAGGCGGCGGTCGCTGTGGAGGCGCGCGTAGCGCAGGTCGGTGCGGCCGCTCTGGGCCTCGCCGAGCAGGCGGCCCTCGCCGCGCATCTCGAGATCGATCTCGGCGAGCGCGAAGCCACTCGTGTGCTTGACCAGTGCCTCGAGGCGTGCCCGGCCGTCCGGCGTCGGCTCCGCCGAGCTGTACAGCAGGCAGTACGACTGCTCCTGGCCGCGACCCACGCGACCGCGCAGCTGATGCAGCTGCGCGAGCCCGAAGCGGTCGGCGTCCTCGACGACCATCACCGACGAATTGGGCACGTCGACGCCGACCTCGATCACCGTCGTGGCGACGAGCACGTCGATCTTGCCCGCGGCGAAGTCGGCCATGACGCGCTGGCGATCGGCGGCCGGCATCTGGCCGTGCGCGCAGGCCACCCGGAGCTCGCTGAGCGGCCCCATCGCAAGCCGCGCCGCCTCTTCCTCGGCTGCGCGGGCCTCGACCTCCGGGTTCTCCTCGACGAGCGCGCAGACCACGTACGCCTGCCGGCCCGCCTGCACCTGCTCGACGATCCAGCGGTACCCATCCTCGCGCTTGGCCTCGGGCACCACGCTCGTCTTGATCTCCTTGCGGCCCGGTGGCAACTCGTCGATGACGCTCAGGTCGAGGTCGCCGAAGGCCGTGAGCGCCAGCGAGCGCGGAATCGGGGTGGCCGTCATGTGCAGCACGTGCGGGACGGGACCTTCGCTCTTGGCGAGCTTCGCCCGCTGAGCCACACCGAAGCGATGTTGCTCGTCGACGACGAGCACGCGTAGGTCGGGGAATTCGGTGTGCAGCAGCGCATGCGTGCCGATGGCGATCAGCGGCTGACCGGCGGCGATGCGGGCGCGGCGGGCGCGGCGCTCCTTCTCCGGCACGTCGCCAGACAGGTACGCGATTTCGATGCCGAGCGGCTCGAGCAGGCGCTCGGCGCCCCGCAGGTGCTGGAGCGCGAGGACCTCGGTCGGCGCCATCAACGCGCCCTGCCCGCCGGCCTCGACGGCACGCACGAGCGCGGCGAAGGCGACGGCGGTCTTGCCGGAGCCGACGTCGCCCTCGAGCAGACGCTGCATCGGCTGGTCCGAGTCGAGGTCGCGCTCGATCGCCTCGAGGGCTCGCGCCTGGGCGCCCGTCAGCTCGAACGGCAGCGCGGCGCGGTACGCCGTCGAAAGCGCACCCGGCGCGCCCAGCGCGATCGCGCCGGCACGGTCGTCGGCCTCGCGACGATGACGCAACAGTGCGAGCTGCAGCAGCAGCAGCTCCTCGTACGCGAGGCGTCGTCGCGCGGACTGAAACGCATTGCGGGTGCGCGGCTGGTGCCCGGCCTTCAGCGCGTCACGGCGCAGCGGCAGCCGGTGGCGCATACGCAGGTCGACGGGTACCGGGTCGGGCACACCATCGATCAGGTCGGTCAGCGCCTCGGAGACGAGGCCACGGAGGACGCCCGTCGAGATCTGACTCGACGCGTGATAGACGGGGATCAGCCCGGGACCAAGCTGGACGCCGTCGGGATCGTCGAGCACCTCGTGGCTGCGCACCGTCAGCTCGGCACCGCGCGCGCCGAGCTTCAGTGCGCCACGGGCGACGAGGCGCGTGCCTGGCTCGAGCGTGCGCGCGAGGTGACGCTGGTTGAACCACGTCAGTGCGACCTCGCCCGTCTCGTCCGAAAGTCGCGTCTGAAGGATGCGCAGACCGCGACGGCGCGTCGGTCGCTCGGTGATCGAGCCGATGCGGCCGATCACCGTCACCTCCTCGTCGCCACTCCGGATCGCCTCGGCGATCGTCTGCTGTGCCGTGAGGTCTTCAAAGCGAAACGGCAGCTCGTCGATCAGCTCGCCGCGCGTTTCCACACCGAGCGCACGCAGCGCAGCGACGCGCTTGGCCGGGCCCGTAATGGGTTGGCCCAGCGCAAACAGCCGCGGTGCGGTGCGCAGCGGCGGCGGCGAGGCGAGCTCTTCGACTCCGGGGAAAGGCGCCAACACGAACGTCATTGTCGCGGACGAGGCCTCGGGCGTCGATCTGCGAGACTCGCGCCATGCCGCGCGCGATTGCAGTCGACTGGTCCGGAGCCACGACAGGCGAGCGCGCGAAGATTTGGGTTGCCGAGGCCGTCGATGGCGAGCTGCAGACGCTCGAGAGCGGCCGTACGCGGGCCGAGGCCATCGCGTGGGTCTGCGAGCGCCGAGCGCAGGTGCCGTCGTGCGTGGTCGGCTTCGACTTCTCGTTCTCGCTCCCCGCCTGGTTCCTCGACGCGCACGGCTGCACGTCGATCGAACAGGCGTGGTCCCTCGTGGCCGAGCAGGGCGAGGCGTGGTTAGCGGA
The DNA here is from genome assembly GCA_037133755.1 of Thermoleophilia bacterium. Classification (GTDB taxonomy): domain Bacteria; phylum Actinomycetota; class Thermoleophilia; order Gaiellales; family F1-60-MAGs149; genus F1-60-MAGs149. The sequence goes on along the minus strand of JBAXNN010000002.1, from coordinate 130,848 downwards.
TTGCCCGTTGCCGTTCTGGGGCCGCCCGGGGCGAAAGCGCGGCGACGAGCCACAGCTGCGCGGCTGCGAACAGGGCTGGAACGTGCGCGGGATCGCGCCGAAGAGCGTGTTCCAGATCGGCGGTGCCGGCGCCGTCGGCACCGGCACCCTGCGCGGCATCCCCTTCCTGCCCGCCCTGCGCGAGGCGGGCTGGGCGATTTGGCCCTACGACGCGACGACCGACCACGTCGTCGCGGAGATTTGGACACGGCTCCTGACCGGGCCGGTCGCCAAGTCGTCGGCCGACGGGCGCCGCGCGTGGCTACGCACCCACACCAGCCTCCGCGGACGCCTGCTGCGTGCTGCGATGGACTCTGAGGACGCGTTCGACGCGGCGGCGTGCGCCCTGGTCTTGTCGCGCTGCGATGACCTCACGGCAACGCTGCACGACCCGCTCGTCGGCGACGCCCGAGAGGGCTCGATGCTGATACCCCCAAGCGTGCTCGAAGACTGACGCTGTTCTACGCTATCGCCATGGACATCGGCGAAGAACGCGAACGCATCATCGTGGAGCCGGCGACGTCGCCGATCCCGCAGGAGACGCCCGCACCCGAGCGCATGCCGGAGCCCAAGCCGGCGCCGGCGCGCGAGCCCGACGCCGAGCCCGTCCCCGCATGACCGAACACGACTTCGTCGTTCCCGACCTCGTCGAGCCGATCGTCGGGTATCGCTCGTGGACGATTCGCATCCACCCCTCCGGCGAGCCACGACTGTGCTCGCCATACCGTCGCTCGATCTGGGAGCCCCGCCGGCCCGAGACCGCGCGCTGCGGGATCGGCGACTGGTCGTCGCCCCTTGCCGTCCGCCCCGTCTCGCACGCGCCGCGCGGACACGATGCACCGGCCGAAGGCTGCACCTGCGGGGTCCACGCCTGGGCGTCCGAAGGCAAGATGCTGCTCGACACCGCCGACGCGCGCGGCCTCCGCGCAGTCTCCGGCGGCGTCGCACTCTGGGGTGAGGTGCTCCGCCACGACAAGGGTTGGCGCGCCAGCCACGCCTACCCGCACGCCCTGTACGTGCACGCGGCGACCACCGATGACCTCTGCTTCGTCTTCAGCTGGGAGACCGGTCAGCTGCGCGCGACGCCCGCGGAAGAGCTGGCCGCGATGCTCGAGGAGACCTATGGCGTGCCGACCCGCATCCACTCGGGCGACGATCCGCTCGCCCCGCGACCGCGCTACGCGCCCTCGGCTCTCAAGCTACCGCGCGCGCACCTCGGCCTCAGCGCCGAGGACGCGGCACGACTTGAACCCGCAGCGACCTGGCGTACGCGCCTCGCCCGCTGGCTCACCGAAATGTCGTAGCCCGCTAGGCCGTGACGATGTCGCGCATCGCAGCGATGTGCGCTGGCGTCGAGCCGCAGCACGCGCCAATCACATCGATGCCGAGCTCGCGCATGTCGGTGGCCCACTCGGCCATGACCTCGGGCGAGCCGTCGTAGATGAACTCGTCGCCGACGAGCTTCGGCAGACCGGCATTCGACTGCGTCATCAGGAACACACCCGCGGGGCGCGCCTCGACCATCTCGGCGGCGATCGTGCGCATCTCGTCGACACCGCGGCCACAGTTAGCACCGACGATGCTGACGCCCATGGCGCTGACGGCCTCAACGGCCTGACCGGGCTTGACACCCATCATCGTGCGCAGGTTCGTGTCGAACGACATCGTCACGAGGATCGGCAGACCCGGCGCCTCGGCCTTGGCAGCGTTGACGGCGGCTTCGACTTCCTGCAGGTCGCTCATCGTCTCGATCAGGATCGCGTCGGCGCCGCCGGCCACGAGGCCGCGGATCTGCTCGGCGAAGAGCTCCTGCGCTGACTCGAGCGTGAGCGTGCCCATCGGCTCCATCAGGTCGCCGCTCGGGCCGACATCGCCCAGCACATACGCGCCGGGATGGCGGTCGGCGACCTTGCGCGCTACCTCAGCGCCAGCCTGATTGAGTTCCTCAACGCGATCGCCAAGGTCATGCATCTCCAGGCGCGGGCGGGTGCCGCCGAAGGTGCAGGTGGTGATCAGGTTCGAGCCGGCCGCGGCGTAGGCCTCGAGGATCGCCTCGATCTTCTCGGGGTGATCGACATTCCAGAGCTCGGGCGCACCGCCGTCGGTCAGACCGGCGTCCTGCAACATGGTGCCCATCGCGCCGTCACCCAGCAGGTGCCCGCCGCCTTGCAGGGTTTCGAGAATGCCGCTCATGTCATGCCTCCTGGGCCGGGCCGAGCTCGTCGAGCAGGGCGTTGAGACGATCCTCGGTGAGATCGGCCTCGAGTTCTTCGGCGATGCGGTGCACCACATCCGTCGGAGGACCGTCGGCGGCGACCCACTCACCCTTGCGCCAGCCCTCCATGTACGCGTCGGCGTCGGACTCGCCGAGGCGCATCGCGGCCTCATCAATGGCCTCTTGGAAGCGCTGCGCCAGCTGCGCACGTGCGGTGTCATCGCCCTCGCGCGCCAGGACCATGGACGGAATGTCACGCCAATACGTAATCTGATATTCGCTCATGTTGCGCACTATAACATTCTCCTCCGGGAGCCCCAAGCCGCACTGATACTGTTGGGCCATGCCGTGGTGGATCCCAGCTCTAGTGGCTGCGTGGGTTGCGATCGTGATCGTGACGACGCTGCTCAAGCGCCCCGTCTACGGCCCTGGTTGAGCCATCGTCCAGGGCACGCGTCTCGTGTCCGAGCATCGTCAGCGCAAGGCCGCCGCGGCTGCCCCTGACGATCAGTCCAGCGCCACGTAGTCCGGCCCGAGCTCACACGGCACGCATGGAAGCGGGCTGCTGAAGCGCTTTCGGCGCGAGGGTGTGACGGTTCTCGTTTGCGAGGATCGAGCGGAACCCGCATACTTCTGCACATGTCGCGCATCTGCACCTCCTGTGGCCGTGGTCCGTCTTTCGGCAATAACCGCAGCCACTCCATGATCGCCACGAAGCGCCGCTTCGACGCGAACCTGCAGAAGCTGCGCATCCTCAAGAACGGCGTCGCCGTTCGTGCCTACGTCTGCACTCGCTGCCTCAAGGCCGGCAAAGTGCAGCGCGCGCTCTAACCGAGCGCCCTTCGCGCATTCGTAGGACCCCCAGTTGCGGCGTGGACATTTTGGATCCGGATCCAATGTGTCCAATCTGGACCCGGGTCCAGAAACGCTCAGATCGCGCGCAGCGTGGCCAGCAGGCCGAGTGCGGCACCAGCGGCCTCGCGGCCCTTGTGCCCCTCGCTGCCGCCGATGCGATCGACGGCCTGCTGGTGCGTCTCGACGGTGAGGACGCCGAACGCGACCGGCACGCCGGTCTTGAGGCCCGCCTCGGTGACACCGCGCGCGGCCTCGTTGCAGACGTAGTCGAAGTGCGGCGTATCGCCGCGGATCACGCAGGCCAGGGCGATCACGGCGTCGTAGCCGTTCTGCGCGCAGTGCTGGGCGGCGAGACCGACCTCAAAGGCGCCCGGGATCGGCACGATCGAGATATTGCCCTCCCCTACGCCGCGCTCGAGGCACTCGGCGACGGCACCGTCAACGAGCGGCTGGACGATGTCGGTGTGGTACTCCGCCGCGACGATCGCGACACGCGTGCCCGCGGCGAGAGCCTTGGGCTCGATGCGCTGGGAACCGGCCGGCGCGGAGATGCTCCCCGCCGCGTCGGGCGCGGTCACTGCTGCGCGCCCGCCGTCTCCCCAGCAGCCGGATCGACCAGGCGGGGAGGCTCGCTCGGCAGCTGGTCCGCCGGCTTGATGTGCTGGTGGTGCAGTGAGTGGCCGAGCTTCTCGCGCTTCGCGGCAAGGTACTTCTCGTTGTGCTCGCCGGGAGCGATCACGATCGGCATCTGCTCGGTCACCTTCAGACCGTAGCCCTCCAGGCCAATGATCTTGCGCGGGTTGTTCGTGAGGATTTTGATCGTCGAGAGGCCCAGGTCGGACAGGATCTGCGCGCCAATGCCGTACTCGCGCTGATCGTCCATGAAACCGAGCTCGAGATTGGCCTCGACGGTGTCGCGGCCCTGCTCCTGCAGCTCGTAGGCGCGCAGCTTGTTGAGAAGCCCGATGCCGCGACCCTCCTGCGCCATGTAGAGCACGACGCCGCTGCCGGCAGCCACGACCTGCTGCATGGCGCTGTCAAGCTGGTCGCCGCAGTCGCAACGCATTGAGTGGAACACATCACCCGTCAGGCACTCGGAGTGGACACGCACGAGCACGTCTTCCTTGCCGGCCACCTCGCCGTAGACCAGCGCGAGGTGCTGCTTGTCGGCGAGCGTCTCTTGGTAGCCAATGGCGGTGAAGTCACCGTAGATCGTCGGAAGCTGCACCTCAGCCACGCGGTCCACGAGTTGCTCGGTGCGGCGGCGATACTCGATCAGGTCGGCAACGGTGATGATCTTGATGCCGTGTTCGGCGCTGAAGATCGAAAGGTCGTCGATGCGCGCCATCGTGCCGTCGGGGTTCATGACCTCGCAGATGACGCCGGCGGGCGTGCAACCGGCGAGCTTCGCCATGTCGACGGAAGCCTCGGTCTGACCCGTGCGCTCGAGCACACCACCGGGACGTGCGCGCAGTGGGAAGATGTGGCCCGGTGCCTGGATGTCATCAGCCGTCGTCTTAGGGTCGACGGCGACGCGGCAGGTGGTGGCACGGTCGGCGGCGGAGATGCCGGTCGTGATGCCCTCCTTGGCCTCGATCGTGACGGTGAAGGCCGTCTCGTACGTCGTGACGTTGTGCTGGACCATCGGCTTGAGGTTGAGCTCGTCGCAGCGCTCGGGCGTGAGCGTGAGGCAGACGAGGCCGCGCGCGTACGTGGCCATGAAGTTGATGTCGTCACCCGTCACAAACTCGGCCGCCATGCACAGGTCGCCCTCGTTCTCGCGATCCGGGGCGTCGACGATGATGATCATCTTGCCGCTGCGGATGTCCTCGATTGCGTCTTCGATCGAGCTAAACGGTGCTTCCGGCTGGTGCATGAAATTCCCTGTTGACGGGGGCTGGTTCATCGTAGCGAAGTGGTAGAGATTGCCCGCCGTGTCCTACCGGTTGGCGGTGAACTTCTCCACGTACTTCGCATAGATGTCGACTTCGAGATTGACCGAGTCGCCTACTTCTGTGGCGCCGAACGTGGTGACGTCGCACGTATGCGGGATCAGCCAGATCTCGAACGCGCGGTCATCGACCGCAGAAACCGTGAGCGAGACGCCGTTGACGGCGATCGAGCCCTTCTCGACCACGTACCGCAAAACCGCGGGCGGAGCCGCGATCTCGATCACCTTTGCGATGCCATCGGCGCGAATGCCCGTGACCTCGCCAACGGCGTCGACGTGCCCCTGGACGACGTGCCCACCCATGCGGTCGGTGGGTCGCAACGCGGGCTCGAGGTTGACCGCGCTTCCGCTCGCAAGTCCACCCGTGGTCGTGCGCGCCAGGGTCTCCCCCATCGCCTCGAACGCGATGCGCTCACTGCCGAGCTCGACGGCCGTCAGACAGGTACCGTTAACAGCGACCGAGTCGCCCATGCCGACCTCGGGCGCGAGCGCCGGCATGCGGACGATGATGCGCGCGCCGTTCTCGGCGGGCTGCACCTCCTCGACCTCTCCGACTTCCTGCACGATTCCGGTGAACATGGCGCCTCCGTCAGTGCGGCTCTCGTAGCCACGCATCGATCCATAGATCGTCACCGATTCGTTCGCACGACCACGCCGCCAGGCCGAGCGCATCGCTCATCTGGTCCGACGGCGTGCCGGTCTCGCCGATGATCCCGGGCGCCACAGGATCGCCAAGGAGCTTGGGTGCGGTCACGACGATCACGCGATCAAGGAGGTCGGCACCGAGCAGCGCGCCTGCAAGCCCTGCACCGCCTTCGCACAGGACGGTCTGGATGCCCCGCTCATGCAGCAAGGCGAGGCCCGCGTGGAGATCGGCAACTTCGACGACCTCGATACCGGTGTCTGCGACGGCAGCACGACGGCCAGCATCGGCACCGGGCGCGCAGAGCAGCAGCACGGGGCCATGCGCGACGGTCTGCGCCAGACGCGATGCCGCGCCAAGCCGCGCGGAACGATCCCAGACGACGCGCAGTGGCTGGGTCTCGGCCGGCGGGTTGCAGTCGCGCGCCGTCAGCTCGGGATCGTCGGTGAGAGCCGTGCCCGACCCAACCAGGACCGCGCCGGCCTCGGCTCGCAACTCGTGGACGCGGACGCGGGCCTCGGGACCGGAGATCCAGCGGCTGTCTCCCGTGCGCGTGGCGGTACGTCCGTCGAGCGTCTGCGCGGCCTTGTACGTCACGTGCGGGCGTCCCAGCGTCATCGCCGAGCGGAAGCCCGCGTTCTGGCGACGCGCGGCGATCGCGAGCGGATCATCGTCGTCGACGATGACGACCGGGATGCCGGCATCCACGAGTTGCAGCAGACCCTTCCCCGACGCGTGCGGTGCGGGATCGTTCGACAGCACCACGACGCGCTCTACACCCGCGGCGATCAGGGCATCGGTGCACGGCGGTGTGCGGCCGTGGTGCGCGCACGGCTCGAGTGTCACGTACACCGTGGCGTCGCGCGCGCCCTCCTGGGCAACGTCGAGCGCCATCGCCTCGGCGTGCGCAAGCCCGGGCGCGATGTGCCAGCCCTCCGCCACCACGGTGCCGTTGCGCGCGATCACACACCCGACGCGCGGATTCGGCGCAGCCGTGCGCGCCCCGCGCTCAGCCAGTTCGAGCGCGCGCTGCAGCAGAATCCGGTCGGCGTCGTCGATCACGCAGAAAGCGTACGCGAGTCGTACTACGCGATGCTCGCGCCGGCGGCGCGAACCTGCTCGACGAGCGCCTGATAGGCCTCGCCGGGGTTCTTCTGCTTGTAGATCGCCGAGCCGGCGGTGAAGCGATTGGCCCCGGCCTCGTAGCAGCCGACGATCGTGTCGGCCGCCACGCCGCCGTCGACCTCGACGCCGGCGTCGGGCCGCGCGAGGGCGCGCAGCTGCGGGAGACGGTCGGCGGTCGCGGTGATGAACTTCTGTCCACCCCACCCCGGGCTGACGCTCATGCACAGCAGGTTGCGCGCGTAGCGGGCGGCCTCGGTGAGTGCCGCGACCGGCGTGGCCGGATTGAGGGTGACGCCAGGGATCATCCCGGCCTCCTCGACGATCTGCATGGCGCGATGGATGTCGTGGGTGGCCTCGACGTGGATCGTGAACGAGTCGGCGCCGGCCTTGGCGTAGTCCGACGCAAAGCGCTCGGGCTCCTGCACCATCATGTGCACCGCCAGCGCACCGCCGCGGGCATGGACCTCGCCGGCAATCGCCTCGACGACCTCATGGCCGAACGTGATGACCGGGACGAAGTGGCCGTCCATCACGTCCACGTGGAACGTGCGGGCGCCAGCGTCCATGAGTTCAATCACCTGCTCTCGGAAGGCGCCGAAGTCGGCAGCCAGGATCGAGGGGCAGACCTGGAACTCGGTGATCCACGCGTCGTTCGCCATAGCGCGGATCATGCCACCCCGGGCCCTACGGCGCAGCGCACAGGCGCACGGCGACGAAGCCCTCGCCGCTGCCCTGGTCGGGACGCAACTCGAGGCGGGCGTCGATCGCGTGGTCGTCGGCCGACTGCGACTCGGCGGTGCCGAGGGTGCAGAGGCTCAGCACGAGGACACCGCCGGGCGCGAGCCGGGGGATCAGAAAGTCGACCATGCCGCGCTGCAAGGCCGCAAGGCTCTCGACCTCGGCGGGCTGGCGCCGCCAGCGCACGTCGGGGCGCGAGCCGATCGTACCGAGGCCCGTGCACGGCGCGTCCACGAGGATGCGGTCGTAGCCCGTGCGCTCGGGCGGCAGTTGGAAGACGTCGATCGGTAGGAGCTCGCACCCTTCGACGCCCTGTCGCAGCAGCGTCTCGGCGAGTGCACGAGCACGGCCGGGATCGCGCTCCACGCAGGTGAGCCCCTGCCCGCCCCCGAGCAGATCGGCGATGTGGCCCGACTTGCCGCCCGGCGCTGCGCAGGCGTCGAGTACGCGCATGCCGGGCTCGGGGCCGAGGAACGGCGCGATGCGCTGGGCGCTGCGGCTCATCGGGATCAGGTCGCCGTTCTTGAAGGCGGTCGTGGCGGCGATGTCAACGGCACCGTCCACGACGCAGGCACTCGGTACATCGTCATCGGGGCGCAAGGCGCAGTCGAGGCGCGCGAACTCCTCGGCGATGCGCTCGTCTGCTCCCAGGCGCAGCGCCGAGACGCGGAAGGCAACCTCCGGTGTGGCGTTGCCTGCGTCCATCAGGCCCTTCGCGGCCTCGAGGCCGTACGCCTGCTCCCACAGCTCGGCGATCCAGTCGGGATACGAGCGCAGCAACGCGGCGTCGGTGATCGTCTCGTCGGGCAGCGCCTCCAGCCACTCGGTGCCGCCATCGGCGACGCGACGCAGCAGGGCGTTGACCAGCCCCGCCCCGCCCTTGCCCCGGCGCTTCGTGGCGAGGTCGACTGCCGTCGAGACGGCGGCGTGCGGCGGGATGCGATCGAGCAGCAGCAGCTGGTACGCCCCGAGACGCACGATGCAGCGCGTCGTCGGATCGAGCTTGGCGGGATCGCGGTCGGCGAGAGCAAGCACACATGCGTCGAGCAGCCGCTGGGCCTTGACGGTGCCGTTGGTCAGCTGCGAGGCGAGGCCGCGGTCGCGCGGATCCAGCCGTGCCCGCGCGGCTTCGGCGGTGAAGGCACGGTCGACCCAGGCCTCCTCTTTCTCCTGACGAAGCAGGACGTCGAGCGCGACGGTGCGGGCGGGATCCCGGGGCGTCATGCTGGCCGCGTCGCCCGCGTCGGGGGCGTGCGACGACCACGCAGCCACTCGGCCGTGATCAGAGGACGCTTACCCGCCGTCTGCAACTCGCTGATCGCAATCGCGCCGTCGGCGAGACCAACCAGCAGGCGCTCGCCGTCGACCACAGCCACGCCTGCCGCCACGGCATCGGCGGCGGACTCGGCGCGCCAGATCGTGAAGGTCTCGTCGTCGAGCGCGAGCAGTGCGCCGATGTGCGGACGCAGCCCGCGGATGCGATTGAGCGTGAGCGTCGTGGCGTGCAGTGCCGGATCGATCAGCCGGTCCTCGCGTACGAGCTTCTCTGCGTACGTGGCTCCGGCGAGTGCCTGCGGCGTCGAGGAAAGCGATTGATCGGCCGCGGCCGTGATCGCGCGAACCAGAGCGGGCACGCCGAGGCGCAGCGCTTCGGCTTCGACGTACGCGGTATCGGAGTCGGCCGTGAGGGCGATTGGGCCCGTCGAAACGACCGGCCCCTCATCGAGCGCGAGCACGGTCTGCATGATCGCCACGCCCGTCGTGTCGTCGCCGGCCATCAACGCGCGCTCGATCGGCGCGGCACCACGCCAGCGCGGCAGGAGCGACGGATGCAGGTTGAGCCAAGGGCAGACGGCGAGCAGCTCTGCCGGCAGCAGCTGGCCGTAGGCGCAGATCGCGATGGCCGCGGGCTGGCAGGCGCGCAGTGCCTCAAGCGCGTCAAGCGCCCGCTCAGGCTGCACCAAGGGCAGCCCGAGCTCGGTTGCCAGCGCCGCAACGGGCGGCGGCGTGAGGACGCGCTTACGCCCCGCAGGACGATCGGGCTGACTCACGACCAGCGGCACGTCGACGCCCGCAGCGAGCAGGCCGCGCAATACCTCGGCTCCGAACGCGGACGTACCCGCGAACGGCGCGCGCGCGATCAGCTGAGCCTCTCCCGCAGGATCTTCAGCGCCTCGCGCTTGTCCGCCGGTGCGGCACGGTCGATCGTCAAGATGCCGTTCAGATGATCAACCTCGTGCTGGACGATACGGGCCGGCATGTCGAGGAACTCATCCTCCTGCCAGTCGCCGTTCTCGTCCTGCCAGCGCACCTTGATGTGCGTGCTGCGCTCGACCGACACCGAGTGGTGCTCGCGCAAGAGGATCTCGAGCGACAGGCAGCCCTCGCCGCCAACCTCGGTCTCCTCGGAGTACTCGACGATCTCAGGGTTGATCATCGAGATCCACTCGTCGTCGGTGAAGCTGATCACCGCAATCTGGCGCAACAGGCCAATCTGCGGCGCTGCGAGGCCCGCACCGATGGCGTCCTCGCCGATCTCGTGCATGCGCAGGAGCAGCGCCTTGAGCTCGTCGTCGAAGACCTCGACGGGCTTCGTCTCGGTCTTCAGGACAGGATCGGGAAACTGGCGGATCTGCGCCTGTGCGAGCTTGCGGCGCGTCTCGCGCTGGTCGTCCGACTCCGTGCGGGCCATCGCGCTTACGCTCCGCGCGGCTCTTTCGGCGCGACCGGGGCGACGCGCGCGCCGCTCGCGACGAGGGTGCCGATCTGCTCACCGCGCACGACACGCACGATGTTCTCAGCGTCGTTGACATTGAAGACGCGAATCGGCATGTCGTTCTCCATGCAGAGCGACAGCGCGGTCGTGTCCATCACCTTGAGACCGCGCTCGATTGCCTCGAGGTGCGTGAGCTCGGTAATCAGCTTGGCGTCGGGATTCACGCGCGGATCGTCGTCGAGCACGCCCTCCACGCCGTTCTTGCCCATGAGGATCGTCTGCGCGCCGATCTCGCACGCCCGCAGCGCCGCCGCAGTGTCGGTCGTGAAGTACGGGTTGCCCGTGCCGCCGGCGAAGATCACCACGCGGCCCTTCTCGAGATGCCGGATCGCGCGGCGCCGAATGTACGGCTCCGAGACCTCTTGGATGTCGAGGGCGCTGAGGATACGCGTGTAGATGCCGATGCGCTCACACGCATCCTGGACTGCGATCGCATTCAGCACCGTCGCGAGCATGCCGGCGTAATCGGCCGACGCACGATCCATGCCCTTGGCCGACTCGGCCATGCCGCGGAAGATGTTGCCACCACCCACGACGATCGCGACCTCGACACCCTCCTCGCGCACCTGCTGGATCGCGTAGGCGATCTCAGCGATGCGCGAGGGGTCCATGCCATAGCCCGCATCGCCCATCAGCGACTCCCCCGAAAGCTTGAGGAGAACGCGGCTGAACGGCGTGCTGGTCATGGGTCCTACTCCTGGCCGAGGGTGTAACTCGAGAAGCGCTTGATCTCGATGTTCTCACCCATCTCGGACGAGAGTGCAGCGCGATGTTGCTCGACGGAGAGATCCTCGTCGCGGAAGTACGGCTGGTTGAGGAGGCAGACCTCCTCGTACCACTTGCGCAGCTTGCCTTCGGCGATCTTGACCTGCACGTCAGCGGGCTTGTCGGCGGCCTGGGTGCGGAAGATCTCGAGCTCGGCCTCCTTGGCCTCCTCCGGCACGTCGGCCTCGGAGATCCAGCGGGTACCGTCCATCGAGACGATCTGCAGGCACATGTCCTTGACGAACTCGCCGAACTTATCGGTGTTCGCCACGAAGTCGGTCTCGCAGCCGACCTCGACCATGACGCCCTTGACGCCACCGCCGTGGATGTACGAGGCGACCTTGCCCTCGCTGGTGGCGCGGCCACCACGCTTGGCGGCCTTGGCCAGGCCCTTCTCGCGCAGCACCTTCTTGGCGGCTTCCATATCGCCTGCGGCCTCGGCGAGGGCGTCGCGGACCTCCATCATGCCCGCGCCCGTCTGGTCGCGAAGCACCTTGACGTCGGCAGCACTCGGCTTGTAATCGCTCATGGTTCTCGGTCCTTCTCGGCTTACGCCGCAGTCATCAGGTTCAGATCCGCTTACGCGGTGGGATTCTCTTCGGCGGCCTCAGCGGCAGCTTCTTCAATGGCCTCGACAACAACCTCGGCGATCTCCTCGGCGACGATCGCCTCAGCGACGGCCTCCTCGGCGATGGCCTCGGCAACGATGGCCTCAGCGACGGCCTCGGCAGCCACCTCGACCGGGATCTCCGGGTCGGCGACGGCGGCTTCAGCTACGGCCTCGGCGACGATGGCCTCGGCGACGGCGACCTCGGCGACAGCCTCGGCAGCCTCAGCGGCCTCGAGGATCTCGGCAACGGCCTCCTCGACGGCAGCAGCCTCGTCGGAGGACAGGCCCTCGACGGCGGACGGCAGGTGCTTGCGGCCCTCGATCACGCCGTTGGCGATGACGCTGGCGATCAGGTCGTTCGAGCGGATCGCGTCGTCGTTGCCCGGGATCGCGAGGTCAACCTCGTCGGGATCACAGTTCGTATCGACCAGACCGATCAGCGGGATGTGCAGGCGCTTGGCCTCGCGCACGGCGAGCTGCTCGGCGGTGAGGTCGATCACGAAGATCGCGCTCGGCAGCTTCTGCATGTTCGCGACGCCCGACAGGTTCGTCTCCAGCTTGTCGAGCTCGTGCAGACGCACAAGGCGTTCCTTGGCGGGCAGCAGGTCGAGCTGGCCTTCGGCGAGCAGGCGGCGCAGATCATGGAGGCGATTGATGCGATCCGTGATCGTGCGAAAGTTGGTCAGGAGCCCACCGAGCCAGCGGTGGTTGACGTACGGCATGCCTGCGCGCTCGGCCTGCGACTTGATGGCCTCACGGGCCTGCTTCTTCGTGCCGACGAAGAGGACGGTGCCACCACTCGCCGCGATGTCACGAACCATCTCGTGCGCCTCGTTCGCGAGGACGACGGTCTTCTGCAGGTCGATGACGTAAATGCCACCGCGCTCGCCGAAGATGAAGCGACGCATTTTCGGATTCCAGCGGCGGGTCTGATGACCGAAGTGGACTCCGGCCTCCAGCAGTTCGCGCATGGTCACAGCTGCCATGTGAGTGGCTCCTTCAATTGGGTTGAGGTTGTCGTGCACCCGCTGGCAGTCGCTGAGACCGACAGATGTCGGCACCGCTCAGTCGACCACGCCCCAGCGGGGGAGTGGGTTCGGGGTGAAACCTAGCAATCGCCGGAATTCGAGGCGCAAGACGACGGGAACACCTCGAGGTGGCTCGGTCCGAAAGGGCCGATTCACCTCGAGGTGATCCCGTCGCCCTAGTTGGGCAACCACGCCAGCAGCGTCATCGACTGCCGAGCACCCTCGAAACGGGCGACGCGATGACCTCGAGGTGCATCGGTCTTTTCAGACCGAGCCACCTCGAGGCCTTCGCGTCGTCAGCCTTGCGTGCCGCGCGCTGCGCGCAACTGATCCAGCGCGTCCTGGAACTCGTCGGGCAGGGGCGACGTCAACTCGATGCGCTCGCCCGTGACCGGATGGTCGAAGGCGAGTCGATGAGCGTGGAGCGCCTGGTGCTTGAGCCCCAACGTGTCGCTTGACGACGGCCCGTAGACGGGGTCGCCCACCACGGGGTGTCCGATCGCGGCGAAGTGCACGCGGATCTGATGCGTCCGTCCCGTCTCGAGATGTACGGCCTCGAGCGTGTACTCGGGAAACGTTTCGCGCAACTCGAAGTGCGTAACGGCTGGGCGCGACCCGATGCCGTCGACGGCGCGGCGCGTGCGGTTGACCGGATCGCGACCAATCGGCGCCTCGATGCGGCCGGCGATGCTGGGCGGACGACCGTGCACCAGAGCCACGTACTCGCGCTCGATCTCGCGCTTGCGCATCATCTTCTGCAGCGCGTCGAGGGTCTCCGTATCGCGCGCGACGACCAGCAGCCCCGACGTCTCCTTGTCGAGACGATGCACGATGCCCGGGCGATCTTCCTCGCCCCCACCCGCGAGGCCGCGGGCCGCGAGGACGCTCGCGAGCGACGGACCGGGCGAACCCGGCGAGGCGTGCGTCACGAGTCCAATCGGCTTGTCGACAACGACGAGGTGCTCGTCCTCATACAGGATCACCGGCTCGAGGACTGCGGGGACCTCGAGGACGATCTCCTCCGCCTCGGGCTGGTCGATCGTGACGACTTGGCCACGCTGCACGCGCGTGCTGCGCGCCTTCGACTCGCCGTCGACCATCACGTTGCCGTCGTCGACAAGGCGTTGCGCCGCCGAGCGCGACAGGCCGGGCACGGCCTCGTGCACGACCTGGTCGAGCCGCGCACCCGCATGCTCGGCATCGACGATGAGCTCGATCATGCGCGCAACTGGCGCTCGCCCGACAGCAGCGTGATCAACAGCAGGATCACGCCGACGGTGATTGCCGTGTCGGCGAGATTGAAGACCGGGAAGTGCGAGAGCTCGAGGAAATCGGTGACGTGGCCCTGGCGGAGACGGTCGAAGAGGTTCGACGCGGCACCGCCGGCCAGCAGGCCGATCGACACGGGCAAGAGCGCTGAGCGGCCGCCAGAGCGCGCGAAGTAGATCAGCATCCAGGCGATCGCAATGATCGACAGCACGATGACGATGATCTGGTTGTCGCGGAACTGCCCGAAGGCGATGCCCGTGTTCCACGTGTTCGTGAAGTGGAAGAACGGCAGGACCTCGGTCGGGTCATTCGGCGAGAACGAGTCGCGGGCGATCTTCTTCGTCACTTGGTCGGCAGCGACCGTGACGAGGAAGATCACCGCAAACGCGGTCCAGTAGAGCGCGTCGGCGGGCTGGCGAAGCGGCCGGGTCGGATCGGCCACTGGGGTCGGCGACGACGCCGACATGGGACTAGCGGCGCTCCGACTTGCTCTGACACTCGATGCAGCGCGCGCTGGCCGGCAGCGCCTCGAGGCGCTTATCCGGGATCGGCTGGCCACAGTCGATGCAGATGCCGTACGTGCCGTCCGTGATGCGCTTGAGCGCTTCGTCCACCTCGTCGAGGCTGGCCTGGAGATCGTCTTCCATGCCCTCGTCGAGTTCGTTCGTCAGCGTCTCGACGGAATCGTCGGACCCGGCACCGAGGCGTTCGGCGCTATCACGGCCCGGATCGACGAGCTCGCCACGGAGCTGGGCGAGGTCGTGAAGCAGGCGCTCGCGCTCGCTGGTCAGTGCGGTCTTGGCGGTATCGGCGTCCATGCCCGAACCGTAGCGCCGTGCTCGTGGCACGGCGGCGCTCAGTGGAGGGTGATCTCCTCGCGGAAGAGCTCGTGCTCGTCCGTCCGCTCGTCGAACTCGTCCGACGTGTCAACCTCATCGAGCACGGCCTCAGCGGTCTGCAGGAAGGCGCGATAGCGCGCCTGCAACTCGCGGCCCTTCTGCTGAATGCCCTGCGTATCGCGCCAGACGGCTGCGCGCTGATGATGCGCCTCGCCCATGATCTCGCGTGCCTCTTGCTCGGCCTCGCGGATGATCTGCGCGGCCTCCTTGCGGGCCGCTTCTTTCTGATCCGCAGCGTTCTTCTCGGCGCTTACGAGCGTGCGACGGAGCAGATCTTCCATCTCGCGGACGCGCTTGACCTCGATCTGCATCTCCTCGATCTGGTCACGCAAGTCGACGCGTTCCTGCCAAAGTTCCTGGTACGCGTCGACGACCTCGTCGAGCATGTCGTCAACGTCGGGGCGCTTGTAGCCGAACAGCCCGCGACGAAGCGGGGTGTGCCGGATCTCTGCGGGAGTGATGGCCATGCTGCGTGCTACGGCGGCTGTCCCGCGACTCCTGCCGGCTGTTGCCAAACGCTTACATCCCGACGCAGCGGCCTGCAAGCCGGCGCACGGTTAGATGTAGGGGTACCACCCCACCGGCGAGTTGGCCAATCCCCCAGATGCCGAGACACCGTAGAGTTCGACGCATGAAACTGCTTGCCGCTACGGGGAGCCGGGTCGTCGCGCTCGCGTTCCTCCTTTCCCTTGCCCTCGTGGGCAGTGCTGCCGCCCAGACCCCGGACCTTGCCGCCGCAATCGGCGGGCACATGGGGGCTGCAGACGCCATGTCTGGCAGCTTGGCCAAGGCTGTCTCCAATTCCACGACCTTCGGTTCGACCGGCGCCACGCCGAACGGCCTGGTCATTGATGCAGCCGGCAACGTCTACACCGCCAACACCACCGCGGGCACCGTGACGATGATCTCGGCGGACGGTACGTCGATGACGCTCGGCACGACCGGCAAGGGACCGATCGGCATCGCCGTTGACGCCTCGGGCAACATCTACACGGCGAACTCGGGCGACAACACCGTCACCAAGATCACGCCGTCGGGAGCGTCGTCCACGCTCGGCACGACGGGCAACAAGCCGATCGGCATCACCGTCGACTCGTCGGGCAACGTCTACACGACGAACTACCTCGACAGCACGGTCACCAAGATCACGCCCGCCGGCGTCATCTCGACGCTGGCACTGACCGGCGAGCACCCGCTCGGCATCACGGTCGACGGCAGCGGCAACATCTACACCGCCAACGAGAAGACGAACAACGTCACCAAGATCACCGCCGCCGGCGTCGCCTCGACGCTCGGCACCACCGGTGGCTGGCCGCAGGGCATCGCGCTCGACGGTTCCAACAACGTCTACACGGCCAACTGGAACACGCGCAACGTCTCGAAGATCACGCAGGCGGGCGTTTCGTCGATTCTCGGCCGCACCGGACGCCGCCCGATTGGCATCGCCCTCGATACCTCGGGCAACGTCTACACGACGAACAATGGCTCCTCTGACGTCTCGCGCATCACGACGCTGGGCACGTCCCAGATCATCGGTCGCACCGGCCGCCGTCCCAACGGCATCCGCGTCAACGCGAGCGGCGACGTCTTCACCGCGAACGAGCTGTCGAAGACCGTCACGAAGATCGTCCCGCCCGCCAACAGTCAGGCGAACGTCGTCTCGCTGAGCACGGTGACGGTGGCGGCCCCGGACAACGCGGCCGTCTGGATTATCCCGTTCTACAACGCGGTGTACGCAACCCAGAAGGAGTGCCGCCAGAACATCAAGGCCGTGCGCGCGCTTCCGGCCCAGGCCGGCGTCGGCGTGCAGAACGTCTCCGAGACGTCCTGCATGGAAGTCGGCAACGTGCCGTACACGTTCAACATTGGCGAGACCGAGGTGACCGTCGCCCAGTGGACGACGTTCCTCAACACCGTCGACCCGATGGGGCTCAATCGCCATCATCTGTGGGCCGCCCCGAACGGTTCGAAGGTCTGGCCGCTCTACGGCTCGATCAACCGCACCGCCAAGGCGCTGCCGGGTCGCCACTACTCCGTGGCCTCGGCCGCCTGGGCCCAGAAGCCGTTCAACTTCGCCGACTTCACCCGTTCGGCACGCTTCATCAACTCGCTGCAGAACGGCAAGACGCTGTCGACGAAGACGTCGACGGTCACGACTGTCTCCGGCGCCACGCTGAAGACCACGACGTACACCGTGCGTCTGTCGAAGCAGACCGAGACCGGCATGTACACGATGAGCGACCGCTCGGCCACGCGTAACCTCGACTCCGGCTTTGCGGTGACGAGCCAGGACGAGTGGATGAAAGCCGCGTACTTCGATCCCAAGGGCGGCGGACAGTCGTCGTACTGGGACTACCCCACCGGTCCGGGCAGGTTCCTGAACTGCCCGGCATCGCCGTCGCCGACGGTTGATTCGCCGACGCAGTGCCCGAGCATGCCCCCGGCGCAGACGGTGCTCGACCCGACCACGGGTAACGTCACCAACGGTGCCACACAGCCGCTGGCGTCGTACAAGGGTACGGCCACCCCGCCGTATTGGTGTGCCGCGCAGTTCACGGCGGCGCAGTGCGCCATCACGCCGTTCAAGCCCCTCGCCAGCACGTACACGGGCAACCTCAGCACCGTCGGCCAGGCGCTCACGCGCTCACCGTGGGGCACACTCGATCAGGGCGGCAACACCGTGGAGATCACCGACACGATCGCCCCGCCGCCGCCGCTGCAGCGGCTGAACAACAAGATCGTCTGGCGTCGCTGGCACGGCGGCGTCGTCACGGCCACGGATTATCAGATGTGGCTGTCCGCCGTCGGCGTCACGCCGCAGACGATCCCGGGCTACAGCATCAACCCGTGGCGCGGTCTCCGGATCGCCGTCCTCGGCTAGCAGCACAACGCAAGAGCGCGTCGGGAGGGGCGGCCACCGCCTCTCCCGACGCCGCGT
This sequence comes from Thermoleophilia bacterium, assembly GCA_037133755.1. Lineage (GTDB taxonomy): Bacteria > Actinomycetota > Thermoleophilia > Gaiellales > F1-60-MAGs149 > F1-60-MAGs149. The sequence goes on along the minus strand of JBAXNN010000002.1, from coordinate 112,997 downwards.
GCGTCAGCCGGCGATGATGCCCTGGACGATCTCCGAGACGATCCAGAGCGCGAACAGCCCCACCATCGCCGATAGGTCGAGTGGCCCGATCGGCCGGATGAAGCGGCGGAACAAGAGCAGGTAGGGCGCAACGGTGTCGTCGAGAAACCGCCGGACCGCCATCACCGGCGCCGAGTAGCCGACTGGCACGAAGGTCTGCAGCGAGTAGGCGATGATCATCAGCGTGTAGACGAGCGTCAGCGAGCTGATGAACGTGACGATGAGGTCGCGGTCGAAGGTCATCAGGCGTTCCGCAATTCCGTGCCACGATCGCGCGCAGCGAGCGCGGCGCTCTTCATCGCCGCAGGCAGTCCTGCCGCCTCGAGGGCAGCGATACCCGCGGCGGTTGTGCCACCGGGCGAGGTGACGCGCTCGCGCAGGGCGGTGGCACTCTCCCCCGTCTCCGCGAGGTACTGGCCCGTCCCGGCGAACGTCATCACGGCAAGGCGCGTGGCGTCGGCCTCGTCGAACCCAACGCCTTTGGCCGCCTCGACGAACGTCTCGATCACGTAGGCGAGCATGCCGGGGCCAGAGCCCGAGATCGCGGTGACGGCATCGAACATCGACTCGTCGGTCGCGACCGCCGTGCCGACTTCCTCGAGCCAGGGCGTCAGGATCGCAGTGGCCGCAGCATCGCCGCAGACGCCGGAGACACCGCCGCCGACGGCGACGGGGATGTTCGGCATGAAGCGCGCGGCCGGCGTGCCGTTGGCGAGCTCGGCGCGGATCGTGGCGAGCTCGACACCGGCAGCAGCCGATGCCACGCACGCACCGGGACGCAGCGTTGTCGCAACCTCGCGCGCGGCGGCCGCGATGTCTTGCGGCTTGACGAGCAGGATCACGAGATCGGCCTCGGCCGCGATCTCCGCGGGTGTGGCGCGCACGCCGATGCCCTGTTGGGCGGCGAGCGCCTCGGCGACACCCTCCACGCGATCGGTCGCGATGATGCGGCCGGCGTTCGCCGCGTCCGCCCCGACCCACCCGGCTACGAGCGCGCTCGCGAGCCGGCCGGCGCCGATCAGTCCAAGGGTGCCTTCAGCCATGACGGGAGTGTACCCGCGCCTATGATCGGGGCATGAGCGAATCCCACGAAGGCGGGTGCCTCTGCGGCGGCGTGCGGTACCGGGTGAACGGACCGCTGCGCGACGTGACCACGTGCCACTGCGGCGAGTGCCGCAAGAGCCACGGCAGCGCCGGCGCGTACACCGCCAGCCCCGACGATCACCTCGAGCTCCTCTCCGACGACGGCCTGACGTGGATCGAGAGCCCCGCCAGCACGACCAACGCCATCCGTGGCTTCTGCCGACATTGCGGCTCGTCGCTGTTCTGGAAGGCTCCTGATCGCGACTACACGGCGATTAGCGCCGGCACGATCGACGAGCCCTCGGGCATGCAGTCGGTCGGCCACATCTGGTGGGATGCCCGTGCCGACTGGGAGGTCCCGGACGGGCTCCCCACGTCGGGCACAGGCACGTCGACAACCGGCTGAGCCGGATTAGCCTGCCGCGTACTGCGCCGCGGCGTCGATCAGCGCCTTGAAGACCGGCGCACCGGAGTCGGTGTGCGCCTCCTCCGGATGCCAGAGCACGCCGACGGCGAACGCCTTCTCCGGATCCTCGAGTCCCTCGACCGTGTCGTCCGGCGCCTTGGCCGTCACCTGCAGGCCCTGGCCCACGGTCTCGATGCCCTGATGGTGGTGCGAGTGGATAACCGTGCCGCTCGGCACGAGTTCGGCAATCTTGCCACCGAGAATCTCAACCGGATGGTTTGACCACTCGCCGAGCTTGACGCGGTGCAGGTCGCCGTCGACGACATCATCGAGGTGCTGCTCCAGCGTGCCGCCGTAGGCGATGTTGAGCAGCTGAAATCCTCGGCAGACACCCAGCACGGGCATGTCGCGGTCGAGCGCACCGCGCAGCAGGCCGAGCTCGGCCTCGTCACGACGCACGTTCGGCGGGTCGTTGGTCGCGTGCGACTCGGCGCCGTAGGTACTCGCCCCGACGTCGCTGCCGCCGACGAGGATCAGCCCGTCGATCGTGTTGAGCGCCTCATCGACGAAGCCATCCATCTCGGGCAGCGGGGGCACGAGCAGCGGGAAGCCACCGGCGACGAGGATCGAGTTGACGTACGCCTGCGGGGCCAGACACGCGGGCATGCCCGTCCACGGCCCCCACGAGGCCTCGAGCCAGTACGCAGTGATGCCGATGCGCGGTCGCATGCCGGCAGACTAGCGGCGAGACCGCGGGACGCTACGAGCGCTCGAAGGAGCGCACCATCTCCCAGTCCGTCACGGCGGACTCGAAGGCGGTGACCTCGTGGCGGCCGCTGTTGACGTAGTGGTCGATCACGCGATCGCCGAACGCCGCGCGCGCGAACGCGCTGCCGTCGAGGAGACCGACTGCCTCGGCGAGCGTCGTGGGCATGCGCTGGCCCTCGGCGTCGTAGGCGCTGCCCTCGAGCGGCGGCGCGGGCACGAGCTGGCGCTCGACACCGTCGAGGCCCGCCGCGATGATCGCCGAGAAGGCGAGATACGGGTTGGCGTCACCGCCGGCGATACGCGTCTCGAGGCGCAGGCCCTTGCCGTGGCCGACCGAGCGGAAGGCCGCGGTGCGATTGTCCCGCGCCCAGAGCAGCGTCGTCGGCGCGAACGAGCCGTACGCGTAGCGCTTGTACGAGTTGACGTTCGGCGCGAAGAAGTACGACAGCTCGTGCGTGCGCGCGACCTGGCCGGCGATGTACTGGTTGTAGATCTCCGAGTGCCCGCCTTCGCCCGTGCCGGGGAAGAGCGGCTCGTCGCCCTCCCAGAAGGAACAGTGGATGTGGCACGAGTTGCCCTCGAGCTGGTTGACCTTCGCCATGAAGGTGATCGCCGCGCCATGCTGGTACGCGATCTCCTTGGCGGCGAGCTTGTAGAAGACGTGGTCGTCGGCCATCCGCAGCGCGTCTTGGTAGCGGAAGTTGATCTCGTGCTGGCCGAGGTTGCACTCGCCCTTGGAATCCTCGACCGTCAGGCCCGACTGCTTCATCGCCAGGCGAATCGGGCGGATCACGTCCTCCACCATCGTCGTACCGAGAATCGAGTAGTCGACGTTGTAGGCGTTGGCGGGCTTGAGGTCGCGATAGCCCTTCTCGCGCGCCGAGTCGTACGACTCGCGGAACAGCACAAACTCCAGCTCGGACCCGATCTTCGCGTTCCAGCCGCGTGCGGCGAGCCGGTCAAGCTGTGCACGCAGGATCTGCCGCGGCGACTCGACGACGGGCGAGCCATCGTGATGCTCGACGTCCGCAAGGCAGAGCACGGTGCCCTCCAACCATGGCATCGGGCGCAGCGAGGACGGATCGGGCTTGAGCACGAAGTCGCCGTAGCCCGACTCCCAACTGGTGAGCGCGAAGCCCGGCAGCGTGGCCATCTCCATGTCGACGGCGAGCAGGTAGTTGCACGCCTCAGCGCCGTGGGCAGCGATCTCGTTGACGAAGGCCTCCGCATCGAGCCGCTTGCCCTGCAGGCGCCCCTGCATGTCCGTCATCGCGAGAACAACCGTATCGATCTCGCCCTTGGCAACTAGGTCGCGCAGCTCGTCCAGCGTCACGGTGTCTCCTCCGGATGTGACAGCGGCACCCTACCGGGGCTCGCCGCCGACGGCTACCCGTTCGGGTTGAAGAAGCCCTGATCGACGAGACGCTGGCGATCCTCCGCCGAGACCTCGACGTTGGCGGGCGTCAGCAGGAAGACCTTCTCGGCGATGCGCTGGATGGCGCCGTCGAGGGCGTAGGTCATGCCGGAGCTGAAGTCGATCATGCGTTTGGCGAGATCGGGCTCGGACGTCTGCAGGTTGACGATCACCGGAACACCGTTCTTGAAGCGGTCGGCGATCTGCTGCGCATCGTTGTACGAGCGCGGCGCGATCACGTGCACGCGGACGGCGTTCGAGGACTTCTTATCGGGCGCGGAGCGAAGCACACCAATCTCGCCGCTGGCAGTGCCGCGGCGGGGGCGCCCGGCCGCGGTCTCCTCCTCGTGGAAGGCGTCGTCGTAATCCGGCGTCGGCGTCGAGCGCTTGCGATCGAGGCGGCGGACGGCGGAGCGGCTGCGGGACGGCGGCTCGGGGTCGTCATGGACCGTCGAGAAGTCGTCGTCGTAGAGGCTCTCATCCTCGGCGAGGCCGAAGTAGACGAGGGTGCGGTGCCAGATGCTGGACATAAGCGTCAGTGTAAAGGTCTGGCGGACGGATGTCCGCCGTTTGCGCCATTTACGGCGTCAGCAGCACACTTCCTGCCCGCACGAGCGTGGCACCTTCTTCGACCGCAACCTCGAAATCCTGGCTCGTGCCCATCGACAGCTGCGCGAAGGTGTGGGTGCCGTTCCACCGTTCCGCGGCCCTGGCAGCGAGCTCGCGCAGCGCCGCAAAGGCGGCGCGTGAGCCTTCGGGATCCTCGGCGAATGCCGGCATCGTCATCAGCCCCGTCACGTTGACGTTGGCGAGCGGCGCGAGGAGCTCGAGCAGCGCATCGAGGTCGGGCGGTGCGACACCATCCTTATCGGGGTCGCCCGCGGTATTGACTTCTACGAGGACGTCCTGCGGCGCGGGCGACCGGCTCTCGATTTGCGCGGCGGTCGACTCGGTGAACAGCGAGTGGATCAGGCTGACGCGCCCGGCGATCTCCTTGACCTTGCGGCTCTGGAGGTGGCCGATGAAGTCCCAGGTGAACAGATCGCCGTAGGCGTCCTGTTTGGCGACGAGCTGATCGGTGCGGTTCTCCCCCACGCGCGTGATACCCGCGGCGTGCAGCAGCGGGAGGTCGTCGGCGTCGAGGTACTTGACCGCGGCGACGATCTCGATCTCGTCGGCGTTGCGTCCGGCGCGCGCGGCGGCCTCAGCGATGCGCTCGCGGGTCCGGGCTACGCCGGCCTTCACGTCATCAGGATTCCTCGACATCAGGCTCCTCACGGTAGGCGATGACCCCCTGGCGCCCCGTGGTCGCGCCGTCGCGGCGGTACGAGAAGAAGGTGTCGGCGTCGGCGATCGTGCAGAGCCCGGCGATCTCGATCGCGTCGGGCGAAAGGCCCGCCTGAATCAGTGCGGTCCCCGCAGCCGCGGCCAAGTCGGCGGTGCCGTTCATCGCGGCGCCCTCGCCGAAGCGGTCGCGAAGCTGCACGGCGACCTCCTCCCCCACCTCGTACGCCAACGGGCCCGCGCACGGGCCGACGGCCGCGGCGTACGACCCGGGACCGAGCGCGGCGACGGTCTCCTCGATGACACCCGCCACCAGTCCCTTCCAGCCGGCGTGGACCACGCCAAGCGATGAGCTATCCAGCGCGGCGATCACGATCGGCACGCAGTCGGCCGACAGAGCGACCAGGGCTAGTTCCAACTCGCGCGTGATCAGCGCATCGGCCTGCGGCAACTCGCCCTGCGGATCGAGGTACCCGCCGACGAGCGGCTCGGCGACGTGCACGACCTTGCCGTGCACTTGGTGGTTCTGCACCGTGCGAGCCGGATCGGCGCCAACGGCCGCACAGAGTCGGCGCCGGTTCTCGGCAACGGCGGCGCGATCATCGCCCGTCGTGAAGCCGAGATTGAGCGATGCAAACGGGCCCTCGGAGACGCCCCCGCGACGGCTGGTGAAGGCGGCCACGATGCCCTCCGGCCCCTGCCAGCGCAGGAGCGGAAAGGCGGCGAAACTGTCCCAAGCGAGCGGCATGCCGTGAGGGTACCTCCGCTCGGGGTACCCTGCGGGAGATGTTCGGCAATATCGACTCCGCCTTCTCGGCCGCAAACCTCGAGATCCTCGCGTTTCTGCTGCCGATTCTTGTTGTCTCGATGGTGCTTCACGAGATGGCACACGGGTACGTCGCGAATCGCCTCGGCGATCCGACGGCTCGCATGCTGGGCCGCCTCTCGCCCAACCCGGTACGCCACATCGACCCGATGGGCTCGGCGATGTTCGCCATCTCGTGGATCGCCTCTGGCGGCACCTTCCTGTTCGGCTGGGCCAAACCGATTCCCGTGCAGCCGCGCTTCTTCAACCATCCGCAGCGCGGGTTCGCCATCGTCGCGATCGCTGGCCCGATCACCAATATCCTGATCGCCTATGTGCTCGCGCTGATCATGTCGCTGACGAATCTCGTGGTCATCGGCCCCGGCAACGTGATCTTCACGACCGCTGCCGATCCCAACTTGTTCCAGAAGGTGCTGATCCAGGCGTTCCTGCTCAACATCTGGCTCGCGATCTTCAACATGATCCCGATCCCGCCGCTTGACGGCTCTCGCGTCGTGGGCGCCTTCATGCCGCGCGAGATGTATGCGGCCTGGGCGCGCCTCGACCAGTACGGAATGATCATCCTGATGGGCATGATCTTCTTCTTCCGTCCGCTGCTCGATGTCGTGTCTGGTCTGACGGATCCGATCGCAACGACCTTGCTCAAGTTGGCAGGCGCGTGATGAAGTCGGCACCGCTGCTTTACGCCGGTCTCGTCGCACTTGCGGTCGCGGTGCTCTTCATCGGGTTCGGCCTCGTGGCCGGCTCGGGCCGCTAGTCCGTCTGCGCGGCGAGCCACGCAAGCTGCGCCTCGCGGTCGCCAGCCACAGAGCCGTCGATGCACGCTCGGCGGAGTGCGATCAGGAGCCGCCCCACTTCAGCACCCTCCGCGTTGGCGACCTGCTTGACGTCCGCGCCATCGACGGCGAGCGCGATGTGACGCAGACGTGTCAGGTAGCTGATCGCCTCGTCACCGCCGGCGGCGATCACCGCCTCGATCGGCACACGCGCGCAGGCCTCGTCGACGTCGCCGTCGGGACGCCCCGCGATCGCGCCACGCAGTGCGCCCGCATCAGCCGCGGCGAGCGCCGCCCGAATCGCGTTGCGATCGAGGCCGCTGCTGGCGAGCCATTCGCGCCGCCGCTCGGACTCGACACCAGCGAGCAGCAGACCGAACCCCAGCGCGACACGATCGGCGTCGCGGGCCTCGTCTTCGACGATCTTCCAGGCTGCCGCAACGTCGGCCGCCTCGGCATGGAAGCCGGGCTCAATCGCAGCGAGCACGCCCCACTCGGTGAGGAGCGTGATCACCGGAGCCGGATGCTGCTCCTCGAAGGCGAGACCCAGGGCGTCGACCATGCGCGTCTGGCCCGTCAGCTGCACGAAGCCGCCGTGCGCGGCTGCCTTGGCGGCATGCACCAGCGTGGCGTCAGGCGTGGCCTGGAGGCGTGCGGCGTAGCGCGCGGCACGCACGAGCCGCGTGGCGTCTTCCTCGAAGGCATCAGGGCGTAGGAGCGCGATCGACTTGGCGGCGACCGCCGCGACACCGTCGTAGGGATCGAGCAGCGCGCCGGCATCCGGGCCAGCGACCACGGCCGCGATCGCATTGACGGTGAAGTCGCGGCGGCGCAGATCCTCCTCGAGTGTGGCGGGCGCGACCGTCGGCAGAGCGCCCGGCTCGGCGTACGTCTCGGTCCGTGCCGTGACGACATCGACGGGCGGGCGCGAGCGAACGGTGGCAGTGCCGAACGCCGGATACGTGCGCACCTCGGACGACGTCAGGGCTCCCAGGCGCTTGGCAAAGGCGATGCCATCACCCTCGACGACGACGTCGACCTCGTGCGGCTCCTCGCCGCGCAGCAGATCGCGGACCACGCCACCCACCAGGGCGACGCGCTGGCCGGGCTCAGCGGCCTCCGCGAGCAGGGGCACCGCCTCGCGAATGCGCGGCGAGCCGGCGAGCAGGGCGCGCGCGTCAGATCCTTCTGCGCGCGCGCCCATCTCGCTAGATCTCCGCGACGACTTCGATCTCGACGCGCGCACCCGCGGGCAGCGCCGCGACCTGGAACGTCGAGCGGGCCGGGTACGGCTCGGCCATGCGCTCGGAGTAGACGGCATTCATCTCGCCGAACTCGGCGAGGTCGATCATGTAGACCTGCGCGCGGATGACCTTCGACAGGTCGGAGCCAGCGGCCTCGAGGATCGCGGCGACGTTGTCGAAGCACTTGTGGGTCTGCTCGACGACACCACCCTCAACGAGGGCGCCCGTGGCCGGATCCATCGGGATCTGGCCGGCCAGGAAGACGAGGTTGCCCGTCTTCACGGCCTGGTTGTACGGCGCGCCACCAAACGGGGCGGGCGCGTTATCGGTGCGGATGATCTCCTTGGACACGTCGTTCTCCTGATCGCAGTCGTGTGCTCGAGGATCGTACAGACCACGACCTGTCGCTCGTCCGGATATCCGGATATACTACGTGCATGCGCAAGAAGGTCCTCCTCTCGCTCGACGAAGCACAGCTCGCGCGCATCGACGCCGCAGCCAGTGCGGCGGGCAAGACACGCAGCGCGTGGATCGCGGCACTCGTGGACGAGACGCTCGAGCCGGAGGCCGATGCGCGTCGGCGCCGAAGCCGTGAGGCGATCGCCGAGATCCATCAGATCTTCCTGGATGCCGACCCCGCACAGGAGCCCTTTGATGCAGTGGAGGAGATCCGCCGCGGGCGCGCGGAGCACGATGCGAAGCTCGATCGGATACTCGACGAGCAGGCCCGCGCTCACGCGCGCCGAGAGCGCGTATGAAGCGCCGGCCGTTCATCGTCGATGCATCAGTCCTGGTGCCCGCGCTGATGCCCGCCGCCAAGGATTTCGATGATGCCAACACACTCGCGGCGCTCGATGATCCGACCCTGGACGTCATCGCGCCGTCGCTGATCGATCTCGAGGTCATGACCTCTGCCGCACGGCGCCGTGGCATGACGGAACGCGAGCTTCTGGGCGTCGTCCACCGCCTGCAGTCGATCACCATCACGCGAATCGATCCGAAGCTGGAGGACATCGCGCGCTGGTGCGCTCGAGGACTGTCAGCGTATGACGCGTCGTACGCTGCTCTCGCGGAGGAACTCGATGCGGAACTGCTGTCGCGTGACGAGCAGCTTCATGAGCTGCTGCCAGAGCGAGCGATCGCCGAGTACGTCCCGGCGAACTAGCCGCTGATGCGCGTGATGCGCGCGCCGAGCCCGCGCAGGCGCTCGTCGATGCGCTCGTAGCCGCGGTCGATCTGCCCCACGTTGCCGATCGTCGTCGTACCCTCGGCGGCGAGGGCGGCAATCAGCATCGCCATGCCGGCGCGGATGTCGGGGCTGTCGACGCGCTCACCAACGAGCTGCGCCGGGCCGGTGACGATCGCGCGGTGCGGATCGCACAGCACGATGCGGGCGCCCATAGAGACCAGCTTGTCGGTGAAGACCAGGCGGTTCTCGAACATCTTCTCGTAGATCAGGATCGTGCCCTTGGCCTGCGTGGCGACGGCGACAGCGATCGACGTGAGGTCGGCCGGGAACTGCGGCCACGGGCCGTCCTCGAGCTTCGGCACCTGGCCGCCGAAGTCGTCGCGAATCGTCAGATCCTGATCGTCGGGGACGGTCAGCGTGCGACCGTCGAGCTCGATGCGCACGCCGAGACGCTCGAAGCCGTGCACGACCGGGTGGAGATCCTCGGGCTCGACGTCCTCAATCACGAGCTCACCGCGCGTGACGGCGGCGAGGCCGATAAACGACGCGACCTCGATGTGGTCGGGACCGACGCGATGGCGTGCCCCGCCGAGGCTGGCGCGACCGTGGATGCAGAGGACGTTGGAGCCGATACCGTCGATCTCTGCGCCCATCGCGACGAGGAAGCGGCAGAGGTCCTGGACGTGTGGCTCGCAGGCGGCGTTGATCAGCGTGGTGTCGCCCTTCGCGAGGACGGCGGCCATCACGGCGTTCTCGGTGGCGGTCACCGAGGGCTCGTCCATGAAGAAGCGGGTGCCGGTGAGGCCCTCAGGCGCACGCAGCGTGAAGTCGCGCTCGACCTGTACCTCGGCGCCGAGCGCGGCGAAGGCGTGCAGGTGCGTGTCGATGCGGCGGCGGCCAATCACGTCGCCACCTGGCGGCGGCACGAGCACCTCGCCGCAGCGGGCGAGGAGCGGACCTGCCAGAAGAATCGAGGCGCGGATCCGGACGCTGAGCGCCCGGTCGATCGCGGGCGTGACGTCGCCGGCGGCCTTGATGCGGAGCGTATTGCGCTCGATCCACTCCACCTCGGCGCCCGTCGCCTCGACGAGATCGGCCATGACCTCGACGTCGCGGATGCGCGGCACGTTCTCGATCACGCACTCGTGCTCGGTGAGGAGGCAGGCGGCGATGATCGGCAGCGCGCCGTTCTTGTTGCCGCCGACCTGCACACGTCCGGACAGCGGCGTACCGCCCTCGATCACGAGGAGATCGCCGAGCGTGCTGCGGGGAGCCGTGGCCGTCACAGGGCGCATCGTACCGGCCGGCCCGCAGGCGTACACGCACTGGTTACCCTTGTGGCATGAGCACCGACCTCGTCCACGACCGCGACGCCGCCTGGAGCATCGTCTGCGAATTCATCCAGTCCGAGGCATTGCGCCGCCACGCGCTCGCCGTCGAGGCCTCCGTTCGTAGCTACGCGCGAGCCGCTGGCGAGGACGAGGAGGCCTGGGGCAACGTTGCGCTACTGCACGACTTTGACTGGGAGATCCACCCCACCCTCGAGCAGCATCCGCAGGCCGGCGAGGCGATCCTCGAGGAGCGCGGCTACCCCCACTGGTTCCGCCGCGCGATTCTCGCCCACGCCCAGCACACGGGCGTCGCGCCCGAGACGCAGCTGGAGAAGACGCTGTTCGCCTGCGACGAGCTGAGTGGCTTCATCCACGCGTGTGGCCTCGTGCGCCCCACGGGCCTCGAGGGCCTCGAGCCGAAGAGCGTGAAGAAGAAGCTCAAGACGCCGGCGTTTGCCGCGGGCGTGAGCCGTGATGACGTATACGAAGGTGCCGAGCTGCTCGGGATCGAGCTCGACGACCACATCCGCAATGTCGTGGCCGCGCTGCAGCCGATCAGTGCGGAACTCGGGCTGCCCGGCTAAATTCCTTCGTGCGCGGGGTCACACGCCTGACCCCGTATCGGTGCAGAATGGGTGCGGCTGCCTTGGCATTCAAGGCGGCATTCCCAGCGAAAGGCCCGCCATGCCCAGCCGCATCATCATTGCTGTGCTCACTACCGCTCTGCTCGCCATCGGTGCCACGTCGGCACTTGCCGACGGCGGCGCCACGAAGCCGCCGACGCAGCGTCAGCTGACCGCGATCATGAAGGCATTCAACGCGGGCAACACGAGTCAGACGCCAGCTTCGTGCGCGAAGGTCGCGATCTCAAAGAGCACCCCAAACATCGGCGCGCTGATGGTCAAGTCCACGAAGGCGTGCCAGTCGGCCCAGACCGACACGCAGGCGCTCGTCTACGGCAATAGCCAGGCGTGGTTCACACTCGCAGTCAGCAACACCGGCCAGACCAAGGCACCGCAGTGCGCCGCCCTCCAGCAGCTGATTGGTGTCAATGCCTGGCAGGACCTCGCGGGCTACGTCTCCGTGATGGGCTGTCAGAACGTCGATTAACGGCGCCGACGGCGTGGCCGTCCGGGAGTCCCGGGCGGCCGCGTCACAGTGCTCTACAGCGCGCCGAGCGCGGCGACGAGCCGGTCGACGTCGGACTGGTCGTTCCAGCAGCCGACGGCGATGCGCGTCAGTGCCGTACCCGGAAGGAAGCGGGCGATGATGCCCTGGTCTTCGAGCTTGCGCACGACGACGGGCGCGGGCATGCCCTCGATCTCAAACGCCACGAACGGCGACGGTACGTCGACGTGCGCGACGATCGCCTTCGGCACCTCCGCCAGACAATCGCGCAGGTAGGCCGCCAACTGCATGGCAGCGGCATGCGTAGCCGTGAAGCCGCCGACCGACTCGCGCCACTCGATCGCGGTGGTGAGACCAACCAGCGCCGTGTGCGTAACCGTGCCAGGCTCGAAGCGGCGCGCGTTGTCCCACATGCGCGGGCCGTCGGGCGTCTTCTGCATCGTCGGGTAGCCCGGGGAGGCTGGGGCGATGCGGTCGAGCGAGCCGGGGTTGACCCACAGGCCGCCCGTGCCGGACGGACCGCACAGCCACTTCTGGCCGCTGATCGTGTAGAAATCGCAGCCCAGCGCCTGGACGTCGACCGGGATGCAGCCGGGGCCCTGCGCGGCATCAACGAGGAAGACCGCGCCATGCGCGCCGACGATCTCCGACATGCGCGGGATCGGCATGATGCGACCCGTCGTCCAGATCACGTGCGAGAGCGCAACCAGCTTGGTGCGCGGCGTCAGCGCGTCCGCAATCACCTGCGCCGGATCGTCGGCGTACGTGATCGGCACGATGATCACCTCGATGCCGCGACGCTCGCCCATCACCTGCAGCGGCACCGTCAGGCCCGGGTGTTCGAAGTCGCCGATGATCACCTGGTCGCCCCGCTGCCAGTCGATGCCACCCACCACGAGGTTGAGGCCATCGCTCGTGCAGTGGCCGAGCGCGATCTCGGTCGCCGGCGCGTTGACGACGCGGCCCATCGCCGCGCGCGCAGCCTCCTCGATCGCGGACTGCTCGGCGTAGCGATCGTCGCCGATGCGGCCGACATTCCAGACGCCATCGACGTGTGCGTTCATCGCGTCCTTCACGGCACGCGGGAACGGCCCGAACGTGCCGGTGTTGAAGTACACGGCGTTCGTAACGGAGGGCATCTGGCTGCGGATCACTGCGGTATCGACCATGGGTGGCAGCGTAGTGCCTCGGCGCCGGTAGCATCCGAGGCATGTTCCGCCGCAAGCGCTTCGGAGAGCTGATCACGATGCAACTCGACGTCTTCGCGATCGATCATGCCGATCGTCTGCAGTCGCTGCGCGACACGCTCGAGCAGTATCGCGCCTCCGAACGCTACGCCGCCGAGGAGCGCTACGGCGACTACGCCGACGAGATCGATTGGGCCGCCGAAGAACTGGCAGAGATGCGCGACGCCTATGCCGCGACCATCGATCCGGACCTGGTCGACCAGTACGAGCGGGAGTTCTCCAAGGCCGTGCATCGGGTGTACCCGCCGATCGCGGTCATCCTGGACACGCTCTAGTGATCGACCACGGCACGATCGAGGAGTGGATCCGCCAGTGGGGCTATATCGCGGTCTTCATCCCGCTGATGCTCGAAACGTCAGGTGTCCCCTTCCCCGGCGAGACGATTCTGCTGCTGGCCGCCGCTGCCTCGTCGCACGGCATCCTCAACCCGTGGCTTGTCGCACTCGTGGCCTCGGTCGCCGCGATCATCGGCGACAACATCGGCTACTGCATTGGACGCTACGGGGGGCGCCGACTCGTCAACCGCCTGAGTCGCTTCGAGCACGTGCAGACCGGCGTTGCGTGGGGCGAGCGCTTCTTCGAGAAGCACGGCGGCAAGGCAGTGTTCCTCGCCCGTTGGACCGCGGGCCTGCGCGTGTTCGGGTCGTGGATCGCCGGGATGAGTCACATGCCGTGGAAGCGGTTCTTCCTGTGGAACGCCCTTGGTGGCATCACCTGGGCCTGCACGATCACCTTCCTCGGCTACGCGTTCGGCCAGTCCGTCCAGCGCATCGAGCAGGTGCTGGGCACAGCGGGCGCGATCGGGTTCGCGCTCGTTGTGATCGTCGCTGGCGGATTCGGCATCCGCTGGCTGCACAAGCGCCAGCGCGCCAAGGCGGCGCTGCTACTGGAGCGCAAGTTCCCCGACGCGCGCGAGGACTAGCCGCTCCGTCTGCGCGACGTAGCCGGTCGTCATTCGGGTGTGGATGCTCCAAAGGGGTCAGACCCTTTTGGAGCATGAGCGGCGTCTTCGGTCTGCCGTGATCCGTGTGCATGCTCCATAACGGTCTGACCCCTTTGGAGCATCCACACCGGATCGCCGATCCGACGCACAACCGCAGCCGGCATCTCGCAGGCGCGCAGGCAGAGCCTCTAGCCCAGCGTGACGACGACACGGCCAGGAGCCGAGTCGGTGACGCGCGGTGCGGACGTCAACGTGTCGACCTGAGCGCAGCGCATGACGTCGGGCTCGTGCCCTGTGCCATCGAGGTCGCGCGCACTCTGGCTGTCCTCGAGAGCGGCCAGCGCCAGCGGATACGCGTTGGCGATCGCGATCGCGGTGCGCGCACCGTCGGTGGCAAAGGCGTCGGGCAGCACGTGCAGGATGCGCTGCATCAACACGCCGGCCACGTAGGCGTCGTCGAGCGCGAGCTCACCGCGCACGCCGGCGCAGCGCACGGCGATCGTGCCGTCGGCGGGCACGGCGGCGAGCGCCGCGTCGACCAGCGCCTGGGCGTTGACCAGCGCACCGACCAGCACGGTTGACGACTCGGCAACGGACTGCAGGATCGCGCGCGTGCCGTTCGTCGTCGTCAGGACGAGACGATCACCCTTGCGTTCGGCATATTCGGCCGGCGAGTTTCCGAGATCGAAGCCCTCGATCAGCACGCCGTGGCGCTCGCCGCCGAGCAACACGCCCTCGGCGCGCTCGGCATGCGCATCGTCGATCTCCCCCACGCACGTGACCGACGCGTAGCCGGTAGCGAGTGCGTGCGAGATCGTCGTGGTGGCACGAATGCAATCAATGACGATCGCGACGTCGGCGGGAGCGGGATCGCGCGGGGCGAGCGCGACGTGCAGGGTGTGTGCCATGTCAGCGGTCCTTGAAGCTCGAGTCGAGTGCGGCCTGCGCCGCGGCCAGACGGGCGATCGGCACGCGGAACGGCGAGCACGACACATAGTCGACGCCGACCTCATGGAAGAAGCCGACGCTGGCCGGGTCGCCGCCGTGCTCGCCGCACACCCCGAGCTTGATGCCCGGCTTGGCGCGGCGGCCGCCTTCGCAGCCCATCCGCACGACCGCACCGACACCGTCGATGTCGAGCGTGGAGAACGGATTCGCCTCGATCACGCCATCCTCGATGTACTGCTGGAGGAACTTGCCCTCAGCGTCGTCGCGCGAGAGGCCCAGAACGGTCTGCGTGAGGTCGTTGGTGCCGAACGAGAAGAAGTCGCCGTACTCGGCGATCTGATCGGCCACGACGGCCGCGCGCGGCAGCTCGATCATCGTGCCGATCTCAACGGGGAACTCGACACCGTGCGCCTCGTTCTCCTCCTTGACGACCTCCTCGACGAGCTCGCGCATCCGGTGCAGCTCCTCGGCGAAGCCGACCAGCGGGATCATGATCTCGGGGCGCGGATCGCCGCCCTTGGCCTTCAGCTGGTGCGCGGCGCGCATGATGGCGCGCGCCTGCATCCGGTAGATCTCGGGAAACAGCAGGCCGAGGCGGCAGCCACGGGTGCCGAGCATCGGGTTCGACTCGGTTAGCTCCTTCACGCGCGCGAGGAGGACCTCCGCAGCGCCGAGGTCGCCCTCGTCGCCGTGCTCCTTGATGCGCTCGACGGCCCGAGACGCCTCGAGCAGCGACGGCAGGAACTCGTGCAGCGGCGGGTCGAGCAGACGGATCGTGACGGGCAGGCCGTCCATCGCCTCGAGGATCCCGACGAAGTCGAGCTCCTGCATGGGACCGATCTGGTCGAGCGCGACCTCGCGCTCTGCGTAGTCGGTGGCGAGGATCATCTCGCGCACGACGGGCAGGCGCGTGTCGCTCATGAACATGTGCTCGGTGCGGCAGAGCCCAACGCCCTCGGCACCGAAGCTGCGAGCACGGGCGGCATCTTCGGGCGTGTCGGCGTTGGCCCGCACGCGCAGGCGGCGAATGTCGTCGGCCCAGGCGGTGATGCGCTGGAAGTACTCGTCGAAGCGCGGCGGCACGAGTGCCATCGCACCCCCGAAGATCTCGCCGGTCGAGCCGTCCATCGTGAGGGTCTCGCCCTCTTTGATAGTGCGACCGCCGATGATCACGCTGCGGCTCTGGATGTCGATCTGGAGACCTTCCACGCCCGCGACGCACGGCTTGCCCATGCCGCGCGCGACGACGGCCGCGTGCGACGTCATGCCGCCGTGCGCGGTGATGACGCCCTGGGCGACGATCACGCCGTGGATGTCGTCGGGCGTGGTCTCCCAGCGCACGAGGATGACCGGGGTACCGGCCTTGCCACGGCGCTCGGCCGTATCGGCATCGAGCACGACCTCACCCACGCCGGCACCCGGCGAGGCATTGAGGCCACGGGCGAGCAGATCGCGCGGGGCGTCGGGATCGATCGTCGGATGCAGCAACTGGTCGAGCTGCTTGGGATCGATGCGCTGGACCGCCTGCTCCTTGGTGATCACGCCCTCGTCGACCATGTCGCACGCCACGCGGACGGCGGCCTGTGCGGTGCGCTTGCCGTTGCGGGTCTGCAGCAGGTAGAGCTTGCCCTGCTCAATCGTGAACTCGATGTCCTGCATGTCGCCGTAGTGCGCCTCGAGGCGCGCCATGGTGGCGAGCAGCTCGGCGTACGCCTCGGGCAGCTCGCTCTCGAGCTCGACCAGCTGGCGCGGCGTGCGGATGCCGGCAACCACGTCTTCGCCCTGGGCGTTGACAAGGAACTCGCCGTACAGCTCCTTGGCGCCGGTCGCCGGGTTGCGCGTGAAGCACACGCCGGTGGCGGAGGTCTCGCCGAGGTTGCCGAAGACCATCTGCATGATGTTGACGGCCGTGCCGAGGTCGTCGGGAATGTCGTTGGCGCGGCGGTAGACAGCGGCACGCGGGTTCTGCCATGAGTCAAAGACGGCATTGATCGCAAGGCGCAGCTGGGCACGCGGGTCGTCGCCGAAGGCGTCGGGGCCGGCGGACTCGGCGACAATCTCCTTGAACGTCGCGACGAGCTCTTGCAGGTCCTCGGCGCTGAGGTCGGTGTCGTTCTTCACGCCACGCGCCTTCTTCAGCTGCGAGAGCGCGTGCTCGAAGTCGTCGGACGGCACGCCGAGCACGACCTCTCCGAACATCTGCACGAAGCGGCGGTAGGAGTCCCAGGCGAAGCGCGGGTTGCCGCTCTCCGTCGCCAGGCCCTGGACCGCAGCATCGTTGAGACCGAGGTTGAGGATCGTGTCCATCATGCCCGGCATCGAGAACACGGCACCCGAGCGCACGCTGACGAGCAGCGGCTTGTCGGGGTCGCCGAGACGGCGGCCGGTGCGCTCCTCGAGCGCGGCGAGGCGGTCGAGCACGCCCTCCCACAGTCCCTCGGGCCAGGTACCGCCCGCGTTCATCGCGTCGACGCACGCCTCGGTGGT
The DNA here is from genome assembly GCA_037133755.1 of Thermoleophilia bacterium. Taxonomy (GTDB): domain Bacteria; phylum Actinomycetota; class Thermoleophilia; order Gaiellales; family F1-60-MAGs149; genus F1-60-MAGs149. The sequence goes on along the minus strand of JBAXNN010000002.1, from coordinate 95,884 downwards.
GACGGTGAAGCCGTCGGGCACGGGCACGCCGATGCGCTGCATCTCGGCGACATTGGCGCCCTTGCCGCCGAGCAGGTTGCGCATGTCGGCGGAACCCTCGGACTGGTCGTAGACGAACTTCTTCACGTTGGTGCGACTCCTGGGAGGTCTTGACGTGAACCCTAGTCGCCCATCTCCCCGCAATACCCTTGCTCCGTGGCGGATTTGCGCGACACTGTGCGAAGTTCACCGGGAGGCAGGCAATGAGGATCGTCAGCGGCGGCACCAGTTCGGAGCTCTACGGCGGTCGGTTTACCGGCACCGTGCGACTCGTGATGCTCGACGAGGCACCCGACGGCAGCGTGCCCGACATTGCCCGCGTCTCGTTCGACGACGGCGCCTGCACGTTCTGGCACTCGCACCCCGGTGGCCAGAAGCTCCTGGTCCTCGACGGACTTGGCCGGGTCGGCATGGAAGACGGCGAGACCCTTCTTGCCCCGGGCGACTACGTCGACTCGCCGGCCGACGAGCGCCATTACCACGGCGCCGCTGCCGGGCATGCCTGCACGTTCCTCGCGATCACGTGGGGCACCACGCAGTGGGAGGACATCGCGCCGTGAGCGCCGCCGCCGACTTCGCGATCATCGGTGGCGGCTCTGCCGGCGCCGTGATCGCCGCGCGGCTTGCCGAAGCCGGCCGCGACGTGATCCTCGTGGAGGCCGGGCCGGATTACGGTCCGCACGGTGCGCCGGGGTGGCCTGCGGATCTCGTCGATGCCACCACGCTCGCGCTGTCCCACGACTGGGGCTACACCGGCGGCGACGGACGCTGGGCCTTCGAGCGCGCTCGCGTGATCGGCGGCTGCTCGGCTCACAACGGCGCGATCGCGGCCGTCGGCCACCGCGTGGACTACGACGCGTGGGACCTGCCCGGCTGGACCGCCGACGACGTCGCACCGCTCTTCGACACCGTCGTCGAGAAGATGCGTGTGCGCACCTACGCCGAGGACGAGGCCGTGCCGTTTCACCGCCACTGCCTCGAGGCGACCGAGGCGCTGGGCTGGAAGATGGCGTCCGACCTCTGCGACCTCGACGGCAACGACGGCTTCGGGCTCGAGACTGTCAACGTCGTGGGCCGCACGCGCTGGAACACCGCTTTCGCGTACCTCGATGAGGTGCGACACCTGCCGAACCTGACGATCATCGACCGCACGCTCGTCGATCGTTTCGTCGAGACGCCGGATGGCGTCGTCGTGCATGCGATCAACGACGGCACGGCCTACGAGATCGGCGCCGGCACGCTCGTGCTCGCGGCTGGCGTGTACGGCACGCCGCTGATCCTGCAGCGCTCCGGCATCGGCGACCCCGAGCGCCTGCGCGCCGTCGGCGTGGAGCCCGTGCTCGACCTGCCGGGCGTTGGCGCCAACCTGCACGACCAGCCGCTGGTGCTCGTCGACCGCGAGATCGGCGCGGACCTCCAGGCCGACATCGATGCTGCAGCATCCGAGGGCTTCCTGCCCGAGGAGCAGACGCTCGGCAAGGCGATCTCGTCGCAGGCGCCTGATGGCATCTTCGACTTGCACCTCTTCCCCGTGCTGGCGGCCGACCAGACGCACGAGCTGCACGGCCGCGTCGCGATCGTCGTGTCGTGTGTCACGCCGCAGAGCCGTGGGCGCATCGACATCACCTCGACCGATCCCGAGGCACTGCCGACGATCGACCACCAGTACCTCGGCGACGCCGCCGGCCACGACATTGCCGTGCTGCGCGACGGCATCGCAATGGCCAACGAGATCCTCAATCACCCCGCCGTGGCCCAGCACGTGGGCGCGGCGGTGACCGACCTGTCGACCGACGACGGCATCCGTGCCAACGTCGCGCACTACTACCACCCGGTCGGCACGGCCAAGATGGGCACCGGCCCCGACGCGGTGTGCGACGAGCGCGGGCGCGTGCACGGGTTATCGCGCGTGGTCGTGGGCGACGCGAGCCTCTACCCGCAGATCATGCGCGGCAACACGAATCTGCCGGCCGTCATGACAGGCGAGCGCATCGCACAGCTGCTGCTCGCCGACTAGTCTGCACGGCGAACGATCATCTTGAGCGAGGAGTACGACATGCCGAAGGGCTACTGGGTCGTCACGGCCAACATCACCGACCCCGAGGCGTTCACGCCCTACCGCGAGACCGCCGGCACGATCATTGCCGACCACGGCGGCCACGCGATCATCCGTGGTGATGTCGCGGAGCTCGTGGAGGGCCAGTCGCACGGCCGCTCGTTCATCGTCGAGTTCCCCAGCTACCAGGCCGCGAAGGACTGCTACGCCTCGACTGAGTACCAGGCCGCGATCGAGCTGCGCAAGGACGCCGCGCGCTTCGACCTCGTGATTGCCGAGGGCCTCGACGCCTAAACCGGGCGACGCAGTCATGAGCACCGACCCCCGCGCCGACGCCGTCGCCAGCCAGTACGAGCGCTGGGTCTACCCCGAGCCGATCGTCGACCTGCCCGCGTGGGTCGAGACGTTCTGGCAGTGGCCCGACCCGAGCCACTCGCACCGCCTGTTCTGGCCGAATCGCGCAACGGCGGACGACCTCGACATCCTCGTCGCCGGCTGCGGCACCAACCAGGCCGCGATCCTCGCGTACACCAACCCGACGTCGCGCATCACGGCGATCGACGTGAGCCAGCCGTCGCTGGATCACCACCGCTTCCTGAAGGACAAGTACGGGTTCGACAACCTCGAGCTGCACCTGCTGCCGATCGAGGAAGTCGGTTCGCTCGAGCGCGACTTCGATCTGATCGTCTCGACGGGCGTGCTGCACCACATGGCCGACCCGGCCGAGGGCATGGCCGCCCTGGCCGCGTGTCTGCGCCCCGACGGCGTGGTGACGCTGATGCTCTATGCGCGCTACGGCCGCATCGGCGTCGAGATGCTGCAGGGCGTCTTCCGCGAATTGGGCCTCACACAGGACCAGGTGTCGGTGCAGGTCGTGAAGGAGGCGCTGGCGGTGCTGCCGGCGGAGCACCCGCTGCAGGACTACATCTCGATCGCCCCCGACCTGCAGTTCGACGCGGGCCTCGTCGACACGTTCCTGCACGGCCGCGACCGCAGCTTCACGACGGGCGACTGCATCGAGCTCGTCACGTCGGCCGGCCTCGTCTTCGACGACTGGCTGCTGAAGTCGCCCTACGCGATCCCCGCGGGAACCGACAATGGGTTCTACGCCGCGCTGGCGAGGCAGCCGCGCGAGGTGCAGTGGTCGGTGATGGAGCGCATCAATGCCCTCAACGGCTGCCACTTCTTCTCCGCGTGCCGCCCCGAGCGCCCCGTCGAGACCTACCGCATCGACTTCACGTCAGCGCGCTTCCTCGACTACGTGCCGTCGCTGCGCTACCGCTGTGCGCTCGGCGACGCCGAGATCAGCCGCCCCGATTGGACCGTGCCACTCAACGAGAGCCAGCTCGCGCTGCTACGGCCGATGGACGGCACGCGCAGCATCCGCGAGCTCGTGGCCGAGGCCAGCACCGCGCCGACGTTTGCGACGGTCGACCCCGAGCGTCGCGAGCAGTACGCGCGCGAGCTCTTCGAATCGCTCTGGCAGCTGGACGTCCTGGCGATGGGCATCACCGCGGACTGACATCCCTCGCGCAGCAGGCGCCCGTGCACCATTGCCGACACAGCCCCACCTAGCTCACTGCGCCATTGGTGCCGTTGTTCGCGGTGCCGCCACCTATTGCGCTTGCCACGCCACCCAAGCCGCGAGTCGGGGAACCGTTGCCGCCATTGCCACCCGTGGCAACGCCCGGCCCCACGCCGTTGACGAGCGCAGCGCCGCCGTTGCCGCCAGCACCGCCAGCGAGGCCGGTGCCGCGGTTACCACCGTTCCCGCCCTGCGCCGTCGCGGCGCCGGAGCCGGTCGCCGACGCAGATCCGCCGACACCACCCGCGCCGCCGATTCCCGAGGCCGAATTGCCGCCGTTGGCACCGTTGCCGCCGGTCGCGGTGACTCCGGCTCCAACACTCGTCGCGGCGCCGCCCGCACCGCCGATGCCGCCCGTGCCCGCGCCCGTCGACGCGCCGCCCGGTCCTCCGTTGCGCGCATTCGCAACTGCCGCTGCGGTATCGACATTGGCCGAACCGCCCACTCCGCCCACGCCGCCGGTCCCCGTCGCGGTGGTCCCTCCCGCCCCAGCAAAGCCACCGGTCGCCGTGGCCGCTCCACCGGTGACGGTGGCGGCACCGCCGTTACCACCGTTACCGGCCTGACCCGCGGTGAATGCGGCGCCGGTACCGCCGGGCCCACCCGTCGCGGCGTACGCCCCGGACGTCGTGGCTGCACCTCCGTTGCCGCCATTGCCGGCGGATCCGCCGAACGCACCCGCCCCTCCGGTTCCGCCGGGACCACCGGTCGCCGTTCCGGCGACATTCGTCGCACTGCCCCCTGCGCCACCGTTGCCCGCGGTTCCGGGGTTCCCAGCCGTGCCGGCTGTCCCGGCTGCACCGGCGCCGCTCCCCGCGGCACCCCCGGCGCCGGCCACGGCGGCGGCGCCACCGTTTCCACCGGGACCACCGAACGCGACCCCATTCGCACCGGCTCCGCCGTTGCTCCCGTTGCCGCCGTCGCCGCCGCGGCCGCCATTGCCGTTGGTGACACCGCCGTTGCCTCCAGCCCCGCCCGCACCGCCGGCGCCTGCGTTACCACCGTTGCCACCGATGGCCGCAAGACCGCCGTTGCCGCCGTTGCCGGCACCACCGCCGTTTCCACCGCGACCCGTTACGGACGCACCACCGGTCCCGCCGCTTCCGCCAGCAGCGCCAGCAGCCCCATGGGGCTGGTCTTGATACGCGAATCCGTTGCCGCCGTTGCCACCCGCGCCGCCGGCGCCACCCGCGCCGCCAATGCCACCGCTGGCCGCACCGCCAGTGCCACCGTTTCCGCCTGCGCTTCCCGCGACGGCAGGCACACCCGACGCAGCGCTGGTGCCGTTAAAGCCCGCCCCGCCCGCCCCGCCCGCGCCGCCGTTGCCCCAGGCGCCAACGGTACCCGCGGTGCCAGCGAACCCGCCAGTACCCGCCGCACCCGCCACACCGCGACTTCCGGTGGACGCACCCCCCGCGCCTCCTTGTGTCCCAGCAACACCCGTGGAGCCAGCGAAGCCCGCACCACCCGTTCCACCGGTCCCGGAGTTGCCGCCGTTGCCGCCGTTGCCATTGGTGCCGGCGTAGGAGTTGCCTCCGACGCCACCATTACCACCCGCACCAGCAGCACCACCAGCTCCGCCAGCCACAGCTGTTGTCGCCGCACCGCCAGTGCCGCCGTTACCGCCAGACGAACCGTTACCGCCGTTGCCACCGTTGCCGCCGCTGCCGCTGCTCGTACCACCCGCGCCGCCAGCGGCACCGCTGCCTGCAGCACCGCCGCTCGCAGAGCCGCCAAGCGAGTTACCGCCATTGCCCGCGGTGCCGGCGGCACCGCCGTTACCACCGGAGCCTGTTGTCGCAGCGCCGCCAGCGCCGCCGCTACCAGCGCTGCCACCATTCGACCCACCGGGATTGGCCACGGGCGAAAAGCCGTTGCCGCCGTTGCCGCCGTTGCCACCGTTGCCGCCGTTACCCGCGTTCCCACCGGTCGCATCGCCGCCGGCACCGCCACTGCCACCGCTGGTACCAGCCACGGAAGCGCTTGCGTTCGTGGCATCGACGCCGACGAAGCCAGCGCCGCCAGCGCCGCCCGCGCCACCATTGCCGTAGGCACCAGCGGTGCCCGCAGTGCCCGCCGAGCCGGCGCCAGAACCTGCTGCGCCTGCGGCGCCGGGGGCAGCAGTGGCCGAGCCACCCGCGCCGCCCGACGTACCCGCATTGCCAAGCGTGCCAGCCAAGCCCGCGCCACCTGCGCCGCCGTTGCCGGCCCTACCTCCATTGCCGCCATTTCCGTTGGTGCCGGCCGCATTTCCGCCAGGACCGCCGGCCCCGCCGGCACCCGCGGCACCGCCGTTGCCGCCGGAGTTGCCGCTGAGGTTGGACCCGCCGCCCGCGCCTCCGGTGCTTCCAGCACCGCCAGCGCCGCCGTTGCCCGCACGGCCACCCGTCGCGTCTCCACCAGCGCCGCCCGCGCCGCCGCTGCGGCCCGGACCGCCGACCTGTCCGATCACACCAGACGCGCCGACAGCGGTGTCGCCGCCTGCGCCGGCTCCTCCGCCCGCGCCGCCATTGCCGGCGATCCCTGTCCTCACTGAACCGCCAGCGCCACCCGCGCCACCAGTACCGCCGGCCTCGCCGCTTGCAAGCGCCTGCGCACCGCCGACGAGGCCGTCGCCACCGGCGCCACCCGCGCCACCCGCGCCACCCGCGCCACCATTGCCGCTCGTTGATGCACCCCCGGCACCTCCGCTACCCCCGCTCGTACCCGCCGACGCGGCGGCCAAGGCGGTTGCGTCAACGCCGACGAAGCCGGCGCCCCCGGCACCACCGTTACCGCCGCTACCACCCGCACCGCTACCAACATCACCGCCGTTACCACCCACGCCGCCCGCCACGCCCGCGACAGTCGAGTCCCAGCCAGCACCGCCGTTGCCGCCGTTGCTCGCAGTGGCAGCGGTACCACTGGCGCCGCTCGCGCCACCGATACCACCGCTACCAGCGGAACCTCCCGTACCAGCTGCGGCACTGGCTCCGCCGTTGCCGCCATTGCCACCGTTCGCCGTAGCACCTGCGATTGGGTCACCGGCGCCGCCGTTGGCTCCGGATCCGCCGGCACCGCCATTGCCGCCTGCGCCGCCGTTGCCGTTGGTGCCTCCGGAGGCCGCACTGCCGCCCGAACCACCGGCACCGCCAGCACCTGCCGCTCCACCGTTGCCGCCGTTACCCCCGAGATTGCCAAGGCCGCCACTGCCACCGCGTGCGCCGTCGCCGCCGGCACCGCCAACGCCGGCGGTACCCGACGTGGTCGCTCCTCCGGTGCCGCCGTTACCTGCCGCGCCCGCTGCACCACCGTTGGCGCCATTGGCGCCAACGCCGTTGAATCCGGCGCCACCGGTACCACCTACGCCTGCGTTACCGCCAACCCCGCCAGCTCCGGCCACTCCCGTAGCCGCCACACCGCCGGTACCGCCGTTGCCACCGCTACCGCCGGCCTTGCCGACACCGGCTACTGCCGTCAGCGTACCCGCCGTGCCGGTACCGCCAGCGCCGCCGTTGCCGCCAATGCCGCCGGCACCCGCGCGACCACTGCCCGTGGCGGCACCACCTGTGCCGCCGTTGCCACCACTGGCACCCGCGACGTTGGCAAGTGCTCCAGCGCCGTTGCCGCCTCGACCGCCAGCACCCGCGACGGCGACCGACGCGGCGTCACCTGCCGCGCCAGCGGAACCTGCGGCTGCGCCGGCACCCGCGGCGCCACCCTTGCCCGCTGCGCCCGGCGTGCCGGACAGGCCGCCCGTGCCGCCGCTCGAGCCGTTCTCGCCGGCTGTGACGCCGTCGTAGCCCGCACCGCCTGCACCGCCGTTGCCTGCGTTGCCCGCAGCACCGCCGGCGCCGCCGTTGCCTGCGACTCCCTTGGGTGCACTGCCGCCAGCACCACCGTTGCCACCGCTGCCACCGTTACCGCCGTTGCCACCGGTTCCGCCAGCGACCCCGACACCGGACCCGGTTGTGCCGGTCGCCCCCGCGGCGCCTGCCGCGCCTGCCCCGCCTGCCCCGCCGCGGCCGCCGACGCCCTTCTTCGCCACGGCACGACCACCGGCGCCGCCATCGCCACCAGCCTGGCCCGCCGTCGTCGCGCTGCCGCCGTTACCGCCATTGCCGCCGTTGCCGCTCAGGAGGCCGCCCCTGCCGCCATTGCCGCCGTCGCCGCTCTCCAGGCCAGCGCCGCCATTGCCGCCCGCGCCGACGCGACCGGCGCGGCCGCCGTCGCCGCCGTCTTGGCCTGCCACAACCGCGTCGCCGCCGTTGCCGGCACGACCGCTGTACCAGCCGGCGTCGCCGCCGTCACCGCCGTTGGCGCCGTTGCCACCGGAACCCATCAGCAGGCCGCCGTTACCGCCGTCGCATGCCTCGGCGCCAGTGCAGGTGGCTGCCTTGAAGCTGAAGCCGTTGCCCGTCAGGATGCCGGCATCGGGATGCACCCGATTGCCGTTGCGAAACAGCAAGTTGTTGCACGGCGCCGACGCCCGCTTGATACGCGCGATCACGCGCACGACCGTGCTCTGGCTGACACGCGGACTGTTGACCGACCACTGCAGGTGACGGGCCATGTACTCGGCGTTGGCGACACAGCCGGCCTCGCTCGAGATCAGCGCACGGAAGTCGGGCAGCGTCTGAGGCACCTCGCCCGTGGCACGCGCCACGCGCGACGTCGACGCGTCGACCGCTGCTCCCTGCTCAGCCGCAGCAGCCGGACCCGCAATGAAGGCCGCGCCCACCAGCGCCGTCGCCGCCACACCGCTACGAAGGAAGATCGAACGGCGATTCGGGTTCACGGGGCGCTCCAGGCAGAGAGGTGCCGGACGGACACCGTGCACCGGACGGTACTACGGCGATCTACGCGAACGCAAGCGCGGTTTACTACGGAAGCCGTCGCGCCAGCCGCACGCCCGGACCATCGGTCGCGACCCTCGAAAGGGAAGCCGATCTATTCAGACAGAGTCATCGGAAAAATCCGATTAGTCGTGCATGAACTGGTCGACCAGCGACTCGGCGAACGTGGTGTCCGCCGTGCGGTAGGCCAGCTGCGTCATCCGCCACGAGTCCGACAGGTAGAAGCGCTCGTAGAGCTCGCTGCGCCCGCCGAGGTCGGAGCCGATGAAGTCCCACGCGAGACGGAAGATGCGTACACGCTGCTCGGCGTTGCCACCGGCGGCCTGGAAGTACTTCTCGATGTCGCCGCGGATCGCCGAGTTGAAGTCGGCCTCGGACGGGGTCGCCATGAACGACCCGCCGCCGATCAGCTGCAGCAGCTCGTGCGTACGGGGCAGCCACTTCGGCATCTCGCCGCGCAGCGCCATCAGCGGGCGATCATGCGGATACCAGACGCCGTGGTTGTCGAGGAACGAATCGGCCTCCGCGGCAACGAGCGCCGAGCGCGTGAGCTCGGTCATGTTCCAGATCTGGCCGAGCTTCTCCTGGATGTGGTCGAAGCGCGCCACGCCCGTGGTCTGCGCCATCGCGTGGCCGAGCCCGAACGCGAACATCAGCTTCACGTAGGACCGGGTGAAGGCCTGGTGCATGATGTGGCCACGCCAGCCGGAGTCGGTGATGACCTCGTCGTAACCCTCGAGATCGCCGTCGAGGAAGAGGCGATCCCAGGGCACGACGACGTCGTCGAAGATCACGACGGCGTCCATCTCGTCAAAGCGCGCGCTCAACGGGTAGTCGAAGGTGCTCTTCGGCTTCGCGAACGAATCGCGGCAGATGAACCGCAGGCCCGGCGTCGACATCGGCAGCGCGAACGCAAGCGCGTAGGCCTCGTCACCCTCCTGCAGGGGCGAGCCGGGATAGACCGAGATCTCGTCGGCGAACGGCGCGAGGGTCGCGAGCATGCGCGCGCCACGGACGATGATGCCCTCCGCGCACTCGCCAACCTTGTGCAGGGAGATCTCGCCGCCCATCTGCTGGGCATCCGACTTCGAGCGGTCAGCGACGGGATTCATGATCGCGTGCGTCGTCGAGAGATCCCGATCGCGCATCAGCTTCTGGTAGTTGACGATGTTCTCCGCGCCGCGCTCGTTGCCGCGGCGCGCCCACACCTCCGACGCTCCGGCGAAGCAGGCGAACGTCACGTTGAGGTAGTCGGGGACGCGGCCCATCATCCCGCCCGTCGCGCCCGCGATGATCTCCATCGACGCACGGCGCTTCTCGAGATCGTCCTTGCTGCGCGGGATCAGGTGCGTGCGGTTGACGAGGCGGCCGTCATCGGGATTCGGCGCGAGGCAGACCTCGGCGTGCTCGTGCTGCGTGTCGAAGACGCGCGCGATCGCCTCGGCACCCGTGGCCAGGAACTCGTGATCCATCGGGTTCGTGACGCACTCGCCGCCGATCCAGATCTCGCGATCCTTGTCGTTGCGCAGACCCTCGAGGAATTCGGCGCCGGTGCGCGCCGCCACGTTGGAACTAGTCTCGGTTGCAGCCATCGGAAACGATCCTCCAGAGCAGATTGGATCCAGTATCCAATCGTTCTCCGAAGGTGTCAAGAGGCACCCCCCGTCATTCGCGTACGCTTGCACCCCACAGGAGGCCGAACATGGCGAAGCAGACAGGGCCCGTAGCGCCCTACATGGCAGTGGGACTCTCGACGGTGGTGCGCGGCATCTCCAAGCGCAGCGAGATCGAGCGCAACCTCGACGTCATCGAGGACGCGATCCACGCCGCCGTCTCGATCATCGGCATCAACATGCCCGTCCGGCTGATCGCGCTCGCCGAAGGCGCGCTGACGGGCTTCACCGACGAGATCTTCGACATCCCCCACACCGTCGCCGCCCGCGAGCTGTTCATCGACCTGCCCGGCCCGGAGACGCAGCGGCTCGGCAAGCTCGCCAAGCAGTACGGCACGTACATCGTCGTCCAGTGCAAGGCGCGGCTGCCCGAGGTGATGGACGACCGCTTCTTCAACATGCTGTTCGTGATCGGCCCGAACGGGAAGATCGTGCACAAGGCCGCGAAGAACCACCTCTGGTGCCGCGAGCGCTCGACCACCCCGCACGACGTCTACGACCGCTGGATCGAGGTGTTCGGCGAGGGGCTCGACGCGTTCTACCCCGTGCTCAAGACGAAGGACATCGGCAACATCGGCACGATCTGCTGCTCCGACGGCGAGTACCCCGAGGCCGTCCGCGCGCTCGCCTTCAACGGCGCCGAGGTCGTCTACCGCCCGAGCGAAGCCGTGCCGATGACCCAGGCCGGTCCCGACGCCGGCGGCACGTGGCTGCTGCAGAACCGCGCGCACGCGCACTTCAACTCGCTGTACATGGTCTGCCCGAACGTCGGCCCCGTCTACGTGCATCCGAAGATGGAGCAGCCGTACGACATCGGTGGCGGCAACGGCCACATCATCGACTTCCAGGGCCAGGTGCTCGGGCTGTCGCAGAGCGGCATGAACAGCTTCTGCGCCGGCATCATCGACATCGAGGCGTTGCGCAACTTCCGCGCGATGAACCTCAACTCGAACTGGATGAAGGACCTCCGCACCGAGCTCTTCAAGGACATGTACGACGAGCCGATCCATCCGAAGAACCTCTGGCTGAAGGACGAGCCGGGCTCGCACGCCGAGGTCGACGAGGTCTACCGCGCCAACATCAAGCGGCTGCAGAAGCGCGGCTCGTGGACGCCGCCGTCCACGCCGCACGAGGGCGCGCGCTACATCCCCGCCATGCCCGGCGATCCCGGCGAGGCGTGGGACATGATCAAGTCCGAGTTGTGGGACGAGGACTAGACTCCACCTCATGGTCACTGCATTCGTCCTGATCGACGTCGAGCGCGGCCGCCTCGCTGAGGTCGCCGACCGTCTCGCCACCACCGACGGCGTCGCCGAGGTCCACTCGGTCGCCGGCCGCTACGACCTCGTCGCAATCGTGCGCGTCTCGAGCAACGAGGCGATGGCCGACCTCGTCACGAGCGGCCTGCTCGCCATCGACGGCATCGCTCGCACCGAGACGCTGCCCGCCTTCCGCGCGTACTCGCGCCACGATCTCGACGCGATGTTCGAGATCGGCGACGTCTAGGCGGTCATTTTGGGGCCGGCCCCAAATTGTCGTTTTTTCGGTCATTCTGGGGCCGGGCCCAAAATGTCCAAGATCACGCGACTGGCGGCCGTCAACGGCAAGCCGTCCGTGAAGGTGCATCTCGATGGCGCGTACTGGACGACGCTGCCGGCCTCGCTCGTCGTCGATGAGGACCTGCACCTCGGCAGCGAGCTCGACGACGCGCGCCGTACTCGACTTGAGCAGCAGCGCGACACCGCCGCTGCACTCAGCTACGCAATCCGGTCGCTCGACTTCCGGATGGCGTCGCGCGGGCAGATGCGCGACCGCCTCAAGCGCAAGGGCTTCGACGAAGCGGTGGCCGAGCGCACGCTCGACCGCTGCGCGGAGCTCGGCGCGCTCAACGACCGCGTGCTCGCCGCCACGCGCGCTCGACGCTTTCGCGATGCGGGCCAGGCGCCGTTCTCGACGCAACAGCGCCTGCGCAAGCAGGGCTTCGCCGATGCCGACATCACCTCTGCGGTCGAGGAGGCCTACGCCGACTTCGACGAGGAGGCCGAGGCGCGACGACTGCTCGAGGCCCGGCCGAGTACGGCGAGCAGCCGCTCACGTGCCTACGGGTTCCTCGCCCGCCGTGGATTCAGCCCGCAGCTCGCCGGGCGTCTCGCCTCCGAAGTTGCCGGCGAGGCCGAAAAGACCAAGCCGCCCGCCGACATGGACGAGCTCGAGCGCCAGGTGCGCCGCCGCTACCCCACGGCGGCCAGCGATGCCGGCGCTCGTAGGCGCGCCCACGCCTGGCTGATGCGTCACGGCGCGACCGCCGGGCAGATACGCGAGATCCTCCAGGCGCGCTAGCCGCCGACAACGCGGCCGGCATCGACCACGGTCTCGCCGTCGAGGCGCACGGTGCAGTGGCGCATCGGGAAGTCGAAGTGGCCGCGCGTGAAGCGGCCAGCGTTCTCGTTGGCGCCCGTCGAGAAGAGGAAATTCCCCTCGAAGGCGCGCAGCTCGATGCCGTTGGTCTCGCGCTTGTCGACCATCACGAGAGCATCCCAGCGCGCGGCGGGGTTCATGCCCCAGCCGACGTGACTCACGCTGTACGCCTCTTCCTCGTCGAACGCGGCGAGATACGAGCGCAGCAGATCGGCGTCGAGATTGTCGCCGTCGATCGCCGTGATGCGGTCGCCCGCGATCGTCAGACGCACCGGCTCGCGCAGGTACTCCTTGAAGGTGAGATTCGCATCGCCCGGCGCGAGCACGAGCGTGCCCTCCACGGAGTACGCGGCGGGGAACGCGACGACGAGGCCGCCCGGCCAGTGCGCGATCGTGCCCGGGCCATCCGTCGAGCCCCACGAGCCGGCCGTGAAGGCGCCGGCGAGGGCGACGCGCAGGTCGGTGCCGGCCGGCGAGGTGACGTGCATCGCGTCGGCGGCACGCAGACGCTCGAGGCCGGCCAGCACGCGTGCCTTCAATGCCCCGTCGTCCGGCGCCCAACGCTCGAAGGCCTCGGGATCCTCGTTGGGGATCATCAGCACGCGCGAGCCGGCGCTCAGAATGGCGGGCAGCTCGGGCGCGTGCAGCAGGCCCTCGACGGTGCAGTCGAGCACGAGGTCGGCGGCGCAGAGCGCGGCGATCGCCGCGGGATTGCCCTGAAGCGCGATGCTCGAGCCGGTCGAACGAATCGCGACCGGGCCGGGGTTGGCAGGCGTCGGCATGCGCACGTCGACGACACGGCCGCCGAGATCCTCGGCGGCGAGCCGTGCGGCATCCACGAGCGCAGCGCGGCTGCCGGACTCGCTGAGCACGGCGACGACCTCGCCGGCGGTGAGGCCGCTCGCCACGAGGGCGCGGCGGAAGACGTCGAGCGTGCGGTGCTCCATCAGGCGGCCTCCACCATGTCGAGATGATCGCGCAGCAGCCGGTTGAGCGCGTCGGGCGCCTCGAACGACGTGTAGTGCCCGGCTCCGGCGATCACCTCGAGACGCGCGCCGGGGATGCCCGCCGCGATCGCCTCGGAGTAGGCAGGCGGCGTCTCCTCGTCGAGCTCGCCGACGACCACGAGCGTGGGCGCGGCGATGTCGCCAAGGCGCGCGCGGACGTCGTGTCCGGGCAGCGCGGCGATCGTCTGCCGCAGTCCGGCGAGCGGGACGCGCAGCATCGACGCGACCGCCGCCGCGACGGCCTCGTCGGACACGTTCGGACCCATCACGCCACGCAGCACGGGCTCGGCGAAGTCGGGAACCTGCGCGCCGGCGTCGAGCGGCGCCAGCCGGGCGGCACGCCACTCGTCCGGGTCGGTGCCATCCATGCCGAAGGCCGGGCTCGAGTCGACGATCGCCAGCGACCGCACGACAGCGGGATGCCGGAGCGCGAGCTGCAGCGCGATCATGCCGCCCATCGAGAGCCCGACGATGTGGGCGCTGCCACCGAGTCGATCGATCAGCGCGGCGGCGGCGTCGGCGGCGGCCTCCAGCGAGAAGTCGGCAAGCGGCTCGGAGCACCCGTAGCCGGGCACGTCCCACGCCACGCAGCGGTAGCCGTCGGCGAGGGCATCGAGCTGGGCGTCCCAACTGGTCCGCGTCGCACCGAGGCCGTGCAGAAACAGCACGAGTGGCCCCTCGCCCGCCTCGCGCCAGGCGATCGGCGCCTCGTCGACGTCGCGAATCACACTACGCCGCGTCGTCGGGGAAGATGCCGTGCTGGCCCAGGCGATGCAGGCAGACCTCGGCACTCCACGGCAGCATCAGCGAGCCGCAGCGGGCATCGCGGTAGTACTGCTCGAGCCGGAATTCCTTGAGCATCGACAGGCCGCCGCACGTGCGGATCGCCAACGAGGCGAGCTCGGGCGCGGTCTCCATCGTCGTGAAGCTCGCGGCCAGCGCGCGCGCCACCATGTCGGGCGTCGGATCGACGCGCGCCTCGTCGACGACCTTGTCGAACAGCGCGCGGCTCTTCTCGTACATGATCTGCAGCTCGGCCCAACCCTGTTGCTTCTGGGGTACCTCGCGGCGCGACGTGACACCGGGAGGCGCCTGCGAGGACATGTAGTCGCGCACGAAATCGACGACGGCCTTCGACAGGCCCATGTAGGCAGGCGTCAGCGTCATGTAGACGTACGGCCAGCGCTCGGCCAGCTGGTTGTAGATGCCCGGCGGCAGCAGCACTGCGTCGTCCGGCGCGAAGGCGTCCTTGAAGAGCAGCGTGCGCGAGACCGTGCCGCGCATGCCGAGCGGATCCCAGTCGCCGACGATCTCGACGCCCGGATCGTCGGCCGCGATCGCGAGGAAGAGGATCTCGTCCTCGCTCGTCTCGACGCAGGTGATGTTGTAGTCAGAGGCTGCGCCCGACAGCGAGGCGAAGATCTTGCGACCGTTGACCTTGTAGCCGCCGTCGACCTTCTCGGCCGTCGTCGCAAAGCCGCGCGTGGCGCCCTGCGCGATGCCCTCGCTGAGCGGCTGCGACTGCAGCGCCTTCTCCTCGATGATCCGGCGATAGAGCTCGGCGCGCAGGGTCTCGTGCGCGGCACGGTGTTCGTCGCTCATGTCGAGGTCGTCGGCCGCGACGCCCGTCCAGAGGACGGTCTGCGTGTGCATGTTGAAGGTCAGCGCCGTCATCGGGCAGTAGGCACCGATGGCCGCGCCGATGTGCATGTAGTCGTTGAAGCTCGCGCCGAGGCCGCCGTAGCGCGTCGGGATGCAGAGCCCGTAGAAGCCGACGTCGTAGAGATCGTCGAAGTTCTCGAACGGGAACGACGCCTCGCGGTCGTACTTCGGCGCGCGCTCGAGGAAGGCAGGACCGATCTCGTCGACGATGTCGAGCAATCGCTGACGGCGTTCCGGGTCGATCACGGGGTCGGCGTTGATGGCCACGGCGGAAGCGTACCGCTGCAGGCCGCTCCCCCGAAACGCAAAGAGGGGCCCGGAGCCGAAGCCCCGGGCCCCTCCGCGTGCGTCGAGCTAGACCGTCTTGTTGCGCAGACGGCCCATCTGATTGAGGATCAGCATGATGATCACGCCACCCACCAGCCACAGCACCGCGATCCACCACACGCGGTTGTAGGCCGGGATGTCGGCGTACTGGACGATCACGCCGTAGATCGCGCCGATCGAGACGAGACCGCCGACGATGCCGGCCAAGGCGAGCAGACCGCTCGACTCGCCAGGCATACCCTTGAACGCGGCCACGCAGATCGCGATGTAGACGGCGATCATCATGAAGCCACCGAAGGTCGCGAGCCAGTTGAACATCGGGAACCACTCGCCCGGATCCATCTCGCCCACGCTCATCAGGCCGTTCGTCCAGGCGACAATCGCGATCAGGATGATCGAGGCGATCGCGAGGACGGTCGAGGCAACGTATGGCGTCTTGTACTTGGGATGCACCTTCGCAAGGAAGGACGGCAGACGACCGTCACGCGCGAGGGCGAAGATACCGCGGCTCGAGCCGGTCGCGGTACCGAGACCGACGGCCGCGATGTCGATCACGACGAGCCACTGGATCAGCTCGCCGAAGCCCGTGCTGCCGTAGTTCGGATCGGCGGCCAGCGCGTAGAGCGGCGGGAAGGCCTCGAGCCATGCCTGCACCGAGAGGCCAAAGCCGACGGCCTGGGCGTACGTCACGATCACGTAGAACACACCCACGGCGATGCACGAGCCGAAGATCGCGAGCGGCAGGTGCTTGCGTGGGTTACTCGTCTCCTCGGCAAGGTTCGCGGAGGACTCAAAGCCGATGAACATGATCACGGCGTAGAGAATTCCGAAGAAGATGCCGTTCCAGCCCTGATCCGACGAGCTCGGATTGAACGGCTGGGCGCTGAGGCCGCCGTCGCCACCGACCTTGATGATCACCCAGATCGAGAAGATCAGGATGATCAGGAACGAGCCGAGACCGAGCACGAGCTGCACACGCGTCGAGATCGCCACGCCCCGCAGCATCATCAGCCCCGCGACGATCCAGAAGGCAATCGACAGCCAGTACCACGCGATGTTGATGTCGTGGTTAAAGAACAGCGTGTCGTGCAGGAAGCCGCCGAACGCCAGACCAATGGCGAGGGTCAGGGCGATCACGCCGCCGTAGTAGACCCAGCCGCCGACAAAGCCAATGCGCTCGCCGAACGCCTCGGTGACGTAGTCGTACAGCGAGCCGGCGGCATGGATGCGGCGCGCGAAACGCGAGATGATCCACGCGACGGCGCACATGCCGATCATCGCGATGATGATCGAGACCGGACTCGCGAGTCCGGCGCCCTTGCCGTTCAGCGAAGCGCCGACGATGGTCGGAATGAAGAACGCAGCTGCGAAGACGGGTCCGATGAACCCGATCGACTGTGCGATGACATCGAGCAGGCTGAGATTGCCCTTACCGAGCTTCTCGCCTCCCTGCGCTTGCGCGCCCATATGTGCTCCCCCTTGCTTGCGCCCCATAGGGCGTGGATCTCGCGGCTCCTTCGCGGCGCTCCCGCGAATCCCTCCGAACCGCTGGCAGGAGCATGACGCACGGGGTTCCCATCACGCGTCAAATTGGATACAGTATCCAGAATTACCGGCGCTGCTCCGTATGCACGCCGCAGGAGACCTAGGATCCCGGATGCGCCGGGAGTCCGGCCGGGAGGGGCACATGGACCGCATCAGCACCAAGACGTCGATCGGCGAGGCAGTCTGATGCTGCGCGTCCGCATCCTCCATAACGGTGAGCCCCATTGGGGCGAGCTGAAGGACGACGGTGTCGTCCTTCTCGAGAACGGCACTGAGGTCGCTTCCGCGGACGCGCATTGGCTGGCGCCGGTCGAGCCGACGAAGATCATCGCCGTGCACCTCACCTACCAGTCGCGCCTGACCGAGTACAAGGCCAACACGCCGCCTGAGCCGTCCTACTTCATGAAGCCCCCCACCACGCTCAACGGGCACCTCGGCGAGCTGCGCCGTCCGCACGGCACGCAGTTCCTCAACTACGAGGGCGAGATCGCCGTCGTCGTCGGGCGCGAGATGAAGGGCGTGAAGGCCGAGCACGTGCACAAGTACGTGGCCGGCTTCGCGCCCGCCAACGACGTGGGCCTGCACGACTTCCGCCACGCCGACCGCGGCTCGATGCTGCGCGTCAAGGGCCAGGACGGCTTCCTGCCGATCGGCCCGGCGATGATCACCGCCGACCAGTGGACGCCCGACGATGGCTTCACGCTGACGACGCGCGTCAACGGCGAGATCGTGCAGCAAGGCGACGCCGACGACCTGATTTGGGACTACCGCTACCAGCTCGCCGACCTGTGCCGCGTGATCACGCTGGTGCCGGGCGACGTCGTGCTGACCGGCACCCCGGCCAACTCGCGCCCGATGGAGGTCGGCGACGTCGTCGAGGTCGAGATCGCGGGCTTCCCCGCACTGCGCAACACCGTGGTCGACTGGAATGTCGACCTGACGGGTCCAGGCGACCAGCCCGAGACCTCAGCGAACACCCTGCACGTCGCGCTGGCGATTCCCGAGGACGAAGCCGAACGGCGCGTCGCCGCCGGGGAGGTATGAGATGAGCATCCGCATCCATGACCTGCACCACGCGTGTCTGCGCGTGCTGGACCTCGATGAGGCAACCGCCCGCTGGTCGGTGCAGTTCGGGCTCGAGGTCGTTGCGAAGGAGCCCGGCCGCTCGCTGCTGCGCTGCGACTCGGAGGACTACTGCCTCGAGCTCGTGCAGGACGCCGAGGCCGATCACGACCACAGCGCGTGGGAGCTCGCCGAGGATTGCTCGCTCGACGAGGCGGCCAAGCACCTCGACGCCTGCAACGTCTCGTACACCCGGGAGCCCGACGGCTCGCTGCGGTTTGCCGACCCCTCCGGCAGCGGCCTGCAGCTGATGCCGTTCCGCGAGCGCTCGGCGATCGAGCTCTGGCCCGACGCCGGACGCCGGACCGCACCGCCCTTCGGCATGCACCCGCGCCGCCTCGGCCACGTCAACATCCTCGCGCCCAACCTGGCCGAGACGACCACGTTCTACACCGACGTGATGGGCATGCACGTGTCCGACAAGCTCGGCGAGGCCGGCGTGTGGCTGCACGTGCATCCCGAGCACCACCAGATGGCGATCGTCGGCATGGGCCCGGCGCACTTCCACCACATCGCGTTCGACATCGTTGATTGGGGTCAGCTGCGCGTGTTCCTCGACCACCTCGGTCGCCACGGCCGCTGGCTCGGCTGGGGTCCCGTGCATCACAACCTCGCGCGCAACCTCTGCGCCTACGTGCGCATCCCCGAGGAGAACCTCTTCGTCGAGCTCTACTGCGACATGGAGATCTTGCGCCTCCCGCACACGCCCCGCGAGTGGGCCGACGACGCCTGGGGATCCAACACGTGGGGCGTCCTGCCGCCGCGCTCGTACTTCCGCTTCGACGAGGCCGCCGTGCACTCGGAGCGCCACCAGCTCGAGGCGCAGGGCACGCCGCTGCCCCCGCTCGCCGACTAATCGATGACCGACACCGCCGCACTCACCACCCTGCGCGACTCGCTGGCTGCGCAGGGCATTACGCGCGTGCGCGTGATCCACGCGGATCCGCACGGGCGCCCGCGCAGCAAGGACTACCCGCTGTCGTCGCTGCCCGAGCTCGCGAGCGGTATCGGCTACTGCGAGGCCAGTCTCGTCGAGGGCCTCGACGGTGAGCCGCTGATGGACGCGCCGCATCCCGGCGGCATCGGCCTACCCGATACGCACTCCGTGCCCGACGCCAGCACCGCGCGGCAGGTGCCGTGGGATCCGCAGACCGCGTGGATCCTCGCCGACGTCGTGGACCCCGGCCACGTGCCGTCTGGTCTCTGCGTGCGCTCGCTCCTGAAGGCCGAGCTCGCACGATTGCAGGCACATGGCTATCGCGCGGTGTCCGCGTCGGAGCCCGAGTTCTATCTGCTCGAGCCGGGCTCGGGACCGTCCGTCGGGCGCTACTCGCCCGGCGTCGGTCTGGCCTACACCTCCGGTTGGGCGGCCGACCCCAACGGTGTGCTCCGTGCCACGCAGGACGCCTGCGTGGCCATGGGCCTCGGCGTCACGGCCGCGCATCGCGAGGTCTCGCCCGGCCAGTTCGAGCTGAACCTCAACCACGGCGAGGCACTCGATGCGACGGACCGCGTCTTCCTCTTCGAGGAGGTCGTCCGCGAGACCGCGGGACGCAACGGACTACGAGCGAACTTCATGGGCAAGCCGTTCGCCGACGCTGAGGGCTCGAGCCATCACATCCACCTCTCGCTCTGGAACGACGCAGGCAACGCCTTCGCGCAGCCCGAGGGCGGCCTGTCGGAGATCGGTCGCGCCTTCGCCGCCGGCCTGATCGTGCACGCGCAGGCGCTGACGGCACTCGCGTGCCCCACGATCAACTCGTTCAAGCGCCTCGCCAACGCCAACATCGGGCTCGCGCCGCTGCAGGCCGACATGGGCGGCGATGACCGCACCGCGTACCTGCGTGTGCCGCCGCAGAACGGCGACGCCACGCGCGTCGAGCTGCGCATCGGCGATGCCTCTGCGAACCCGTACCTGTTGCTCACCGCCGCGCTGGCTGCCGGCCGCGATGGCATCGAGCGCGGACTGGCGATCGGCGACCCGGTCGCGCTACCGCAGGATCTCGGGGCAGCACTCGACGCGCTCGAGGCCGACACGATCATCGCCGATGCGCTCGGCGAGCGCATGGTGCGCACCGTCGTCGACGTGAAGCGGCGCGAGCTGCACCGCTTCGCCCGCGTCGTCACCGAATGGGAATGGACCGAGTACGCGGATCACGTCTGAGCCGCGAGGAGATCACATGAGCAAGGGCTACAGCCTCCCCCTATCCCCCACCGGCAGCGCGAGCCTGGTGCCGTCGCCCCCGTGGCACTACGTCGGCGACTTCGTCGTTGTGGACTACTGGGCCGACCCGGCAGCCGTCGCGGCGGTGCTGCCGCCCGGCATCGAGCCGTACGCGGCCGATCCGGGCCGTGCCGCGGTGATCTTCGCCGACTGGCAGTCCTGCGTGACCGACCAGAACGAGCTGATCGATCCGGCGCGCAGCCAGTACAAGGAGGCGTTCATCGTCGTCAACGGCATGCTCGGCGACGAGCACGTCACGACGTGCCCCTACATCTGGGTTGATCGCGACTTCGCGCTCGTGCGCGGCTGGATCCAGGGCTTCCCGAAGAAGCTCGGCTCGGTCTGGATGACGCGCACCTTCGGCCTCGGCACGCTCGCCGACCCGGCGATCGCCGCTGGCTCGACGTTTGGGTGCACGATGGCCGCAAACGATCGCCGTCTGATCGAAGCCACCGTCAAGCTGACGGGCGAGAGCGCCGGCGGCCCCGAGCACAACGCGCCGCCGCTGGTCAATCGCCGCCACTTTCCGCAGCTGGCCGAGGGCACGCACGAGACGCCCGCCGTGCACGAGCTCGTGCGCGCCAAGTCGTACGATCGCTCGATCTCCGCGATCTGGGAGGGCGACGCCACGCTGTCGTTCGGCGATGCCCCCAACGAGGAGCACATCGCGCTCGCGCCGGTCAAGGTCGGCAAGGGCTATCGCTTCACATTCGCGTACTCGGTGAACGACCTCGAGACCATCACCGACCTGCGAGGCGACGCGTGAGCAACCGCGTCGACGTCCACGGCCACACCGTCTCGCCCGAGCACTACATCGATGGCGCCCGTGTTGGCAGTGCCGCGACGTTCGAAGACCGGTCGCCGATCGACGGCTCGCTGCTGGCCGAGGTGTGTCGCGGCGATGCCGCCACCGCCGATGCCGCGATCAGCGCCGCCGTCCGCGCCTTCCCCGCCTGGGCCGCGCTCGGTCCCGAGGGGCGTGCCCCGTATCTGCACCGCCTGGCCGACCTGATCGATGAGCACGTCGACCACATCGCCGAGGTCGAGTGCTGGGACATGGCCATGCTCGAGCGCTCGCTCAAGGCCCGCGTGATTGGCCGCGGGGCCCGCAACTTCCGCGCCTACGCCGACCTCGCCTGCGAGTACAGCGAGCGCGTCTGGGAGTCGAACGGCACGGCCAACCGCGTCGTGCGCAACCCGAGCGGACCAGCCGTCGTGATCACCCCGTGGAATGCGCCGTTCATGCTCTCCACGTGGAAGTGCGCACCGGCGCTCGCCGCCGGCTGCACCGTGGTGCTCAAGCCCGCCGAGTGGTCGCCGCTGTCGTGCTCCATGCTCTTCGACCTCGTGGACAAGGCGGGCTTCCCGCCCGGCGTCTTCAACCTCGTGCAGGGCATCGGCGAGGAAGTCGGTGTGGCACTCACGACCGATCGTCGCGTCCGGCGCCTCAGCTTCACCGGCTCGCCCGAGACCGCGCGCCACATTGGCCGCGCCGGCGCGGAGAACATCGTGCCCTTCACCGCCGAGCTCGGTGGCAAGAACCCCTTCATTGTCTTCGCCGACGCCGATCTTGACGCCGCGGCGGCCAAGGCTGCGCTGCAGTACGACGACGCCGGCCAGGTCTGCCTGTCGGGCACGCGTCTGCTCATTGAGGAGTCGGTAGTCGACGACTTTCTCGCGCGCTTCAACGCGAACGTCGATGCGCAGGTGCTCGGCGATCCCCACGACGACGCCACGACGATCAGCCCGCTGATCCACCCCGACCATCTGGCGCGCGTCGCCGGCTTCGTCGACCGCGCTCGCGCGAACGGTGACGAGGTACTGCGTGGCGGCAAGGTGTCGGAGCTCGGCGGCAACTGGTACGAGCAGACGCTGATCCGCCCGAAGTCCAACGACAGTGAGATCGTCCAAAACGAGGTGTTCGGTCCCGTCCTGACGATCCAGACGTTCACGACCGAGGAGGAAGCCGTCGCGCTCGCCAACTCGACCGAGTACGGCCTGTCCGGCATCCTCTTCACCTCCGACGCCGAGCGTGCTGACCGCATCGGCCGCACCGTGCGCGCTGGCACCTTTTGGGTCAACTGCTTCCTGGTGCGTGATCTCACCGCCCCCTTCGGCGGCGCGGGCATCAGCGGCATCGGCCGTGAGGGCGGCGACTTCGCGCTCGACTTCTACTCGGACCTGAAGACGCTCCAGATCCTGGACGGCACGGTCTCGTAGTCGACGGGAACACCTCGAGGTGGCTCGGTCGGAAGCGACCGATTCACCTCGAGGTGATCCCGTCGCCTTGGATGATCAAGCGATGAAGCAGTGGCTCTAGCTATCGAGCTTCTCGGAGCCAGGCGACGCGATGACCTCGAGGTGAATCGGTCCTTTCGGACCGAGCCACCTCGAGGCCTTCGCGTCGTCCAGCGCCAACATCGAGGCCTTCGCGTCGTCAGGCCGGCACAGGCGACGCAAGGATGTGCTCGCGCGTCAGCCGTTCGGCCAGCTCAGCATCACCGGCGGTAATCGCGTCGAGGATCGCTTGGTGCGGCTCGGCATAGCTCTTTGCCATCTGAGCATCCTCGGTCTGCGCGTCGAAGATGACCGAACCCACGGCCTGCACCCATAGGGACTCGGCGAAGCGGTCGAGATGCGGGTTGCCGGCCGAATGGACCACGGCAAGGTGAAACGCGCGGTTGGCAGCGAACCCACCGTCGGCACCGGCACGCTGCTCGGCGATCGCAGCCGCCATCGCCTTCAACGCCTCGCGGTTGCGCACCTCGGCGCCAAGGCGCGCGGCAGCAGGTTCGAGGGCGAGCCGCGCCTCCCAGAACCGCACCTGCGCCTCGCGGCTCAGCGCCGTAACCACCGCACCGCGATTGGGTTCGAGCTCGACGAGACCATCGGCCGCCAGGAGGCGCATCGCCTCGCGCAGCGGGGTGCGCGAGATACCGAGTTCCTCGGCCAACGTCTCCTGCCGCAGGCGCGTGCCAGGTGGCAGCTCCCCGGTGCGGATGCGCTCGCGCAGGATCTCGCAGGTCTGCTCGACCATGCTGGGCGCGACGACGCGAGACTTCGGCATACGGAGAGGCTACCGGGTTGCGCTACGGCTGCAGGCGCACACGCTGCCAGCGTGCACCATCGCGCGTATACCGAAGTCGATCGTGCATGCGACCCATCCGCCCCTGCCAGAACTCGATTGCCGCCGGCGCGATGCGGTAGCCACCCCACCACGGCGGCACCGGCACGTCCTCGCCGGGATGCGCGGCATCGGCTTCGGCGAAGCGCTGCTCAAGCGTGGCGCGGTCGGCTACCTCTTCGCTCTGGTTTGACGCCCAAGCGCCGATCCGACTCTGGCGGGGGCGCGTGGCGAAGTACGCCGCCGTGTCCTCGTCGCTGGTCTCCGTGACGGCGCCCTCGATGCGGACCTGACGCTCGAGCGGCTCCCACCAGAACACGAGCGACGCGAAGGGATTGGCGGCAAGCTCGCGCCCCTTGCGGCCAGCACGATTGGTGTAGAAGACGAACGAGCCGTCGTCCTCGACTTCCTTCAACAGCACCATGCGCGCGACGGGGCGACCCCGCTCGTCGACGGTGGCAAGCGTCATCGCGTTCGGCTCGAGGATCGCTCCCGACCCGCGCGCCGTGCCGATCCACGCCATGAACAACTCGATTGGATTCTCCCCGGCCGCGGTCTCAGCGAGCTCGCCGTTGCGGTAGGCCACACGCATGTCATGAAAGGCCATCGGTATCTCCTTCGGCGCGGGAACGCTCTTCGACCAAGTTTATGACGCGGAGAGCCGATTCTTCGACCGCGAGGTTCGAGACGTCGATCACTGGGCAGCCGAGCTTGCGGAAGATGCCCGTGCACTCGTCGAGCTCCTCCAGGATCTTGGCAAGATCGGCGTAGTTGTCACGGGCGCGCCCACCCATCGCGCGCAGGCGGCGACCGCGGATGCGTTGGAGGCGCTCGGGGTCGATGGTGAGGCCCACGATCTTGGAGCGATCGACACGGAACAGCTGCGCGGGTGGCTCAACACCGGGCACAAGCGGCGTGTTGGCCGTCTTGTACCCGAGGTAGCCGAGGTACATCGAGAGCGGCGTCTTGCCGGTGCGCGAAACGCCCACGATGACGATGTCGGCCTCATCGAGCCCTTCGCCGGAGAGCCCATCGTCGTGTTTGACGGCGAACTCCATCGCGGCGACGCGCTTGAAGTAGTCCATCTCGAGCGCCACCGGACGGCCCGGCACGAGCTCGGCCTCATCGCCAGAGGCAAGCTGCAGCGCCTCAAGTGGCGCGCCGAGCAGGTCGCAACCGGGCAACCCGTGCTGCTCGCACAGCTCTGTCGCCTGACGACGCAGATCGCGATCGATCAGCGTGAAGAACACCGTGGTGCGGGCCTGGCCGCTGAGCTTGGTGAAGACGGACTGCAGGCCGGCAACCGTCGTGACGCGCGGGTGGCGCACGATGTTGACGGGCGACGACGAAAACTGGGCCTGCGCGGCGCGCGCCACGCGCGACGCCGTATCGCCCGTGGAGTCCGAAATGATGTGGATCTCGACGGGCGCGTTGCTCATCGCTGCAGCTGGGTCAGGTCGCCGACGGGCGCGAAGGCAGCAAGTGCCTCGCGCAGGAGGCGGACGCGGTTGCCGCGCAGCGCGGGGTCCTCGGCCAGCACCATCACGCCATCGAAGAGCGCGTCGACCGACGGCGCGAGCTCAGCGGCGATGCGCAGCGCAGCAGCCGGGTCGCGCTCTGCAGCAATGCGCGGTCCGACCGTCGCGATGGCCTCGGCGAGCGCGGTCTCCGCCTGGTCCTGGAAGAGCGCGGCATTGAGCGTGTCGGCGGCCTGCTCCTTCTCGGCAATCCGGCTACACCGTGTGACGGCCGCGTGCGCCGCGGCGAGTTCGGGCGCGTCGGCAGCGGCATGCAGCGCGTGCGCCACGGCCGCATGGCGCGCGGGATCGACGCTGCCGGCACCGCGGGCGGCACGCTGAACGTCCACAGGGACACCAGCCTCGCCAAGGGCCTGATCAACGCGATCGAGGATGAACGGCACGACGATCTCCTGCGTCGCCTCGAGGTCGAGCTCGAGGTCGGCGCTCTGCCCGACCAGCAGCGCGTGCGCCTGGGCGACGAGACGCGGCAGATCGAGCGTGAGGCCATACCGCGCCTGGATCTCCACGATGCCAGCGGCCGCTCGGCGCAGCGCATAGGGATCGCGCGAGCCGGTCGGGCGCTCACCGATGGCGACGACGCCGACGAGCTGGTCGAAGCGATCGGCCAGCGCCAGCAGCGCACCGGGCACCGTCTCGGGCAGCGGGCGCCCCGCGCCGTCGGGCTGGTACTGCTCGCGAATGGCGATCGCGACGCCCTCGGGCTTGCCGGCGGCACGGGCGTACTCCATCCCCGTCTCGCCCTGCAACTCTGCGAACTCGCCGACGAGCGTCGAAGCGAGATCGGCCTTGGCCAGGCGTGCCGCCTCAACCGCGTGTGCGCGGTCATCGCCCGCGATGCCGGCAGCGTCCGCGAGGATCTCGACGAGGGCCATCAGGCGCGCCGTGCGGTCGGCGAGCGTGCCAAGACGCTGGTGGAAGGTGATGCGCCCGAGCTCCTCGGCCATCGCCTCGATGCCACGGGCGCGATCTTTCTCGAGCGAGAAGACGGCGTCGTCAAGGCGTCCGGCGAGCACACGCTCGTTGCCTGCCCGCACGGTCGCGTCGGCGTCGGGGTGCGAGTTGACGACGGTCAGGAACGCGGGTCGCAGCGTGCCCGTGGTACCGCGCAGCGGTAGGTAGCGCTGGTGCGACTGCATAGCGGTGATCAGCACGCGCTCGGGCAGCGCGAGGTGGCGCTCGCTGATCGAACCGTTGAGCACGCGTGGCCACTCAACGAGGTACACAACCTCGTTGAGCACATTGGCCGGGTCCTCCCAGGTCGCGTCGTATGCCCTGGCGCTCGACAGCAGCAGCGCCTCGATCACCTCGCGGCGATCCGCCGTGCGCACGGCGACACCCGCGCCGCCGAGATCGACCGCCCAGTCGTCGACGCTGGTGACCTCGAACTCGGGGTTGAGCAGACGGTGGCCGCGCGTGATGCGGCCACTCTGCACGCCCTGGACCTCGGCCGGCAACACCGTGTCGCCGTGCATGACGATCAGCGTGCGGATGGGGCGCGAGAAGCGCAGCGTGCCCGTGCCCCAACGCATGTTCTTCGGCATCTGCAGACCCTCGATCAGGCCATCGACGAGCGCCTGCGCATGCGCGGCGAGCGGTTCGGCTGGCGACGTGACCGTGGCAGTCAGCAGCCCGTCACGCACCTCGAGCTGGTCGGGCGTGAGACCGTGCTTGCGGGCGAAGCCTTCGGCGGCCTTCGTCCAGTTGCCGGCGTCGTCCTTCGCCGCCTTCTCGGGCGGTCCGGTA
Organism: Thermoleophilia bacterium; assembly: GCA_037133755.1. Taxonomy (GTDB): domain Bacteria; phylum Actinomycetota; class Thermoleophilia; order Gaiellales; family F1-60-MAGs149; genus F1-60-MAGs149. The sequence goes on along the minus strand of JBAXNN010000002.1, from coordinate 68,983 downwards.
TGCGTGAGGGTCTCGGCGGGCGCCTCTGACGGCACTCCCTCGGCGATCACGGCAATGCGACGCGGCGTGACGAACGTCTCGACCGACGTGGGCGCCAGACGACGAGCGGTCAGGAGCTTCTCGATCGTGGGGCCAGCCTCGCGCTCGGCGACACGGCAGGCGTTGGCCGGCAGCTCCTCGCAGCCGAGCTCGATCAGCAGGGACTGCGTCACGACAGCTCGAGCCCCAGATACGCGTGCGAGACGGCGCGGGCGAGGGCGCGGACGCGGCCGATGTACGCGACGCGCTCCGTCACCGAGATCGCGCCGCGCGCGTCAAGCTGATTGAACGCGTGCGAGCACTTGAGCACCTGGTCGTACGCGGGGACGGACAGCCCGGCCTCCAGGCAGCGGCCACACTCGGCCTCGTGATGGTCGAACGCGCGCACCAGACCGGGCACGTCGGCGACCTCGAAGTTGTAGGCGCTCCACTCGCGCTCGCCGCGAGCATGCACGTCGGCGTAGGTGATCCCGGGCGCCCACTGCAGGTCCCAGCACGAATCGACGCCCTGCAGATACATCGCGAGGCGCTCGAGGCCGTAGGTGATCTCGACCGAGATCGGATCGCAGTCGATGCCACCAGCCTGCTGGAAGTAGGTGAACTGCGTGACCTCCATGCCGTCGAGCCACACCTCCCAGCCCGTGCCCCACGCGCCCAAGGTCGGCGCCTCCCAGTTGTCCTCCACGAAGCGGATGTCGTGCGCCGCGGCGTCGATCCCGATCGCCGCCAGCGAGCGCAGGTAGGACTCCTGGATATCGGCCGGCGACGGCTTGATCAGCACTTGGAACTGGTAGTAGTGCTGCAGGCGATACGGATTCTCGGCGTAGCGGCCGTCCGTGGGGCGAATGCTGGGCTCAACGTATGCCGTGGACCACGGCTCGGGGCCGAGGCAGCGCAAGATCGTGGCCGGATTCATCGTGCCGGCGCCAACCTCCGTGTGGTACGGCTGCACGATCGCGCAGCCCTCCGCCGCCCAGAACGCCTGCAAGCGCAGGATCAGATCCTGAAACGTCGTGGCTGCCAGTTCTGTCGACACGCTCAGAAGGCTACCGATTCCCGTCCTCCGGACGCCCCGCCGGAACCGGGGATACCCTGAGGCGATGCGTATTGCACGTCTTCTCCCTCCCCTGCTGGCCCTCGCGCTCCTCGCGCTGCTGGCGCCGGCCGCGGGCGCCCTGTCGTTGTCGACGACCGCGACGGGCATCAAGAACCCCACGGTGGTGGCGTTTCGGCCAGGCAATCTCAACCCCGTGATCGCGCAGCGCAACGGCGTGATCGTGTCGTTTGTGAAGGGCAAGGTGCGCAAGCTCGCCGACCTGACCGACCGCGTGGGGCAGCAGGGCGGTGAGCGCGGACTGCTCGGCCTCGCCTACAGCCCTGCCTACAAGGACAACGGCTTCGTCTTCGTTGCCTACACCGATGCGGCAGGCGACACGCAGATCGTGCGCTTCAAGAAGGGCCGCTACGACCACTTCTTGAAGGGCTCGGCGACGGTGCTGTGGTCGATCCGCCAGCCCTACGCCAACCACAACGGCGGGCAGCTGGCCTTCGGACCCGACGGCTTGCTCTACGTCGGCATGGGCGACGGCGGCGCGGGTGGCGATCCCGGCAACCGTGCCCAGAACCCGTACACCCTGCTTGGCAAGGTCCTGCGCGTCGATGTCAACAGCACCGAGCCGTATGTCGTCCCCTCGTCGAACCCCTTCACCGACGCCACGGCCGGCGAACCAAGCGTCTGGGCGATGGGTGTGCGTAACCCGCACTTCTCGTTCGACTCCCGTACCGGCAGCCTCTGGCTGGTCGATTCCAGCCAGGCCGACAACCAGGAGATCAACTGGGTGCCCAATCCCGCGCCGGTGCTGCCGAACTTCGGCTGGAGTGCCTTCGACGGCACCGCCAAGTACAAGCCGCAGCCGACACCCGGCACGCTGATCTCGCCCCTGACCACCTACGGCAAGGCCTACGGCTGCGCCCCCATCGCGGGCAACGTCTACCGCGGCAAGACGATCCGCAAGTTGCGCAACATGTACGTCTTTGGTGATGCCTGCAGTGGCCGCGTCTTCTCGATCCTGCGCAAGGACCCCAAGCTCGTCGACACGGGCCTCCGGGTGCCGAAGCTGGCCGCCATCGGCCAGGACGGCAATGGCGAGCTCTGGCTGATCAGCCAGAAGGGCGCGCTCTCCACGATCATCCCGTAGGCGACTGGCCGAGCAGCGACAGGCGCACGCCGCCGTGCTCTTCGGCCGTGGCGCGGCAGAGTCGTGCGATCGTCGTGCGCTGTGTGGCCGAGAGGGTGACGACCGCACCAAGCGGCTCGCCGAGGAGTCTCGTGGCCGCCGTGGCGGACGGCTGATCGAGCGGCAGGCCGCTGCCGCAGGCGCCGCAGAACGCGCACCCAGCCGCGGCGTCGTACACCTCCACCGCGCCGCCACACTCGACGCAGGCCGCCACCTCCGGACGCCAGCCGGCCAACGCCAGCAGCTTGAGCACGAAAGCGAGCGTTACGACGTCGGCGCCGGTGCGGACGTCATCGCCCAGCGGCTCCGTCATCGCCACGAGGTAGCGGGCGAGACCGTCAAACAACCGTTGATCCGGCTCGGGCTCCGGAAAGAGGCGCACGATCGCCTCGATGCCGCCCGTCGCGGCCAGCACCCGGATGGGATCGCGCCGCAGATCGTCGCCGGACCAGAGCACGTGCGCGCCCGTGATCGTCGAGAGGTCACCCTTGCCGGGCTGGATCATGGCCTCGATGCGCGTCATCGGCTCGAGACGCGCGCCCATCTTCGCCGTCGTCTTGCGCGCGCCCTTGGCGATCACGTTGACGCGCCCCGCAGGGGTCAGCAGGTGCACTACGCGGTCGGCTTCGCCCGTGCGGAAGCTCCGCAAGACGATCGCGTCGGCCGCGTAGGCGGTTGCCACCTGGCGCTAGTCCTGGACGAGCGGCAGCAGCTCGCCGGCGCGATCGAGCGCGGCGATGTCGTCGTAGCCGCCGACAGGCGTGCCGTCGATAATGATCTGCGGGATCGTCATGCGTCCCGTCATCTCCACGAGCTTCTCGCGGAAGCCGGGGATGCGATCAACGTTGGTCTCCTCGTACTCGATCCCGCGGGAGTCGAGCAGCGCCTTTGCGCGCATGCAGAAGGGGCACCAATCAGCGGAATAGAACTCGACCTTTTTCACACCTGCTCCAACGTGGACGAGGGGCGCCGCATTCCCCGGGGACGTCGCGGCTTGGGCTGACAGACCGGGCACACGTGCGTGCCCCGGCCAGCGCAGCGGGTCTTGATGATCTCTGTGCCGCACTCTACGCACGGCTCCCCGTCGCGGCCGTAGACGCGGAAGCGCTCCTGCATCGAGCCGTACCCGCCATCCGGCGCGCGGAAGTCGCGTATCGACGAGCCTTGGGCGCGGATCCCGTCTTCGAGCGCCGTGCGCACGGTTTCGGCGAGGCGATCGCACTGGACGCGCGTGAGGCGCCCGGCGGGCCGCTCCGGATGAATGCACGCGGCGTTGAGCGCCTCGTCGGCGTAGATGTTGCCGATGCCCGCGACGAGCCGCTGATCGAGCAGGAGCGCCTTGACCGGCGCCTGCCGTCCCTTGAAGGCGCTCTGCAACACGGCACCGTCGAAGTCGGCATCGATCGGCTCGGGCCCCAGCCGGGCGGCCAGGTAGACACCGGCGTCCGCATCGGTGAGGAGATCCCATGTGCCGAACCGCCGCGCGTCGGCGTAGACAACTGCCGTGCCGTCGGCGAGGGTGATCACCGCGCGGGTGTGCGGTGGCTCATCGCCGGGCGGCACGAGCCAGTTGCCCGTCATGCGCAGGTGGGAGATCAAGGTCTCCCCGCCGTCAAGGCGCAGCAGCAGGTATTTGCCACGCCGATCGAGCGTGACGAGCGTGCGGCCACTCAGGCGTTGCTCAACGCGACGCGCATCGTCACGGCCGACGAGCCTGGCATCTCGAATCTCGACGCTACGGATCCCCTTACCCTCGACGTGGGGCAGCAGCCGACGGCGGACGGTCTCGACCTCGGGCAGCTCGGGCATGCCCCCAGCCTAGCCGGGCGCGACTACGGGCCGGGCTTGGCGACGGCGATGGCCGCGCGGATCTGCGGGACGAGGTCCTCGATCCCGTACTCCGCGGCGACGGCGTCGAGGTCGAACTTGGAACGTTCGATGACCTCAATGCCGAGCACGTGTCCATCAGCATCGAGATCGACGCCGATTCCATGATGGTGGAGCACGTCCATGTGATCCCAGTTGCCCTCAGACACGTTGATCATCAGAATCTCGCCCGGCGCAGTGTAGGCAGTGATCGTCACGGCGCGATCGTACAGCACGTCAGTCTCCTCTCAGTTCCCGACCGGCAGGGTCGACGGTGACAGTCATCACGAACCGATCACCGTGCTCCCACGTCCACACGACCCCGATCCGCAGGCGCCCCAAACGTCGAGTACTTCTCACACGCTCGTTCCACGTGTCCTCGTCGAGGACCTCGGTGGACTCCGGATTGGCGATCACGAGCGCAACCGCCTCCCGCGGCAATCGTCGCTCGCGAAGTCGCTGGCGTGCGTGATCCGAGAACCTGATGGGCACGGAGTGAGCGTGCCGGACCCGGGTTGATTCACGCGTGCGGAAATCGCGCCGGAAGCGCTCAAACGCGCGCGTGTTCCGCGCTTACGCCGCCCGAGCACGCGGGTGCGCGGACAGGAACGTCTCGCGCAGGTGCGTGCCTGCGACGTGCGTGTAGATCGCGGTGGTGGCGATGCGCTGGTGGCCGAGCAGCTCCTGCACGGTGCGCAGGTCGCAGCCGCCCTCCACGAGGTGCGTGGCAAACGCGTGCCGCAGGGCATGGGGCCCCACCCACTCGGGCAGGTCGAGCGGCTCGGCGTGGCGCCGGACGATCAGGAAGACGCCTCGGCGTGTCAGGCGGCCGCCGCGATTGTTGACGAGCAGCGCGTCGGGTTCCTGCCGCGTACCGAGGTATGTCCGGCTGCGGGCGAGGTAGCGCTCGACCGCGCGCACGGCCTGCCCGCCACAGGGCACGACGCGTTCCCGGCCGCCCTTGCCCAGCACGCGCACCAGCCCAAGTTCGGTGTCAAGATCGCCAGGGCGCAGGCCGCAGAGCTCCGAGACACGAAGACCGGCGCCGTACAGCAGCTCCAGCACGGCGCGATCACGAAGCCCCAGCGGCGTGTTGTCGGGATGCTCGACGAGCAGAATCGTCTGCTCCGAGGACAGCGCGTGTGGCGGAGCCTGCGGTGCCTTTGGCAGCGGCACGTCGCGGACCCCGGCCGTCCGCGCGCCCTCACGGGTGCGATGACGCAGCAGCGAGCGCGCCGCCGCCAGACGCCGGCGCACGGTGGCCGGCGAGAGACCGCGCTCGCGCAGCTCCAGCGAAAACGGTTCGAGATCCTGGCCGGTGACGGCATCGAGGTCCAAGCCACGGGCCGTCAGGTACGCCTGCAGGTCGGCTAGGTCGGTGCGGTAGGCCGTGATCGTGTGTGGCGACGCGTCGCGCTCGAGCTGCAGCGACGTCAGAAAGTCTGTGATTCGCGGATCCTGCATAACGGGGAAGTTCGCTCCCCCAGCCCTCGTCCCTCCGCGGGACGCAATTAGGTTCGGAATTGGGTCGAGCCCCATTCCGAACCGACCGTCCTAGATGCTCGGATCGACGCGCTCGATCAGGTCGCTGAGATGCGTGTACGGCAGGCCGTGACTCTCGGCCACAGGCTTGTTCGTGACCTTGCCGGCCATCACGTTGACACCGCGAGCCAGCGGCTTCGATGCGCGACACGCGACATCGAGGCCCTGGTTCGCAAGCAGCTCCGCGTACGGCAACGTCACGTTGGTGAGGCCGCGCGTCGAGGTGATCGGCACAGCGCCCGGCATGTTCGCCACGCAGTAGTGCACGACGCCATCGACGACGTACGTGGGATCGGAGTGCGTGGTCGGCTTCGAGGTCTCGAAGCAGCCACCCTGGTCGATCGCGACGTCAACGAGGACAGAGCCCTCCTTCATGCCGCTGAGCATGTCCTTCGTCACGAGGCGCGGTGCGCGGGCACCGGCGACGAGAACGGCGCCGATCACCATGTCGGCGTTCGAAATCGCCTCTTCCACCATCTGCTGGTTCGAGATCTCCAGCGTGATGCGGCCGTCCATCATGTTCTCGAGCTCGCGCATGCGATCGACGGAGCGCTCGAGCACCCACACGTCGGCCTGCATACCCACGGCGATCATGGCGGCGTTGTAACCGACGATGCCGCCGCCGAGCACGACGACCTTGGCCGGCGCAACGCCCGGCAGGCCAGCGAGCAGGATCCCGCGGCCGCCCTTGGGCTTCTCGAGGCAGTGCGCCCCCATCTGCGGCGCTAGGCGGCCGGCGACCTCGCTCATCGGGGCAAGCAGCGGTAGCTTGTGATCGTCGGTCTCGACGGTCTCGTACGCAATGCAGGTCGCACCAGTGTTGATCAGCGCCTTCGTCAACGCCTCGTCGGGCGCAAGATGCAGATACGTGAAGAGGATCTGGCCCTCACGGATGCGCGAGTACTCCGGCTCGAGCGGCTCCTTGACCTTCATGATCATGTCGCACGTCGCCCAGGTGTCCTCGCACGAGGCGATCGTTGCGCCAGCGGCGACGTAGGCCTCATCGGAAAACGAGCTGCCGACACCGGCGGTCGTCTCGACGACGACGTCGTGACCATGCCCGACCAGTTCACGGGCACCCGCCGGCGTCAGCGCAACGCGGTACTCGTCCTTCTTGATCTCCTTGACGACACCTACGCGCATGCGACACCTCCGGGGGCGATAGAACCTTCAGGGAACAGGCGGATCCTAGCGGTCAGACATGCGGAAAACCGCACCTCGTCCCACAGGATGGTTACGCGGTAGCGGCGCGGATCAGCTCGACGGTCATCCGCGAGAGATCCTCGACGTGCTCGACCTTGATGCGCTCGTCCGGCGTGTGGATGGCCTCCATGCCGCTCGCCAAGTTGAGGCACTGGAGTCCGCGCTCGTTGAACAGGTGCGCGTCAGCACCACCGCCCGTTTCGACCTCGCGCGGCACGAGCCCTGCCGCCGTGAGCCCCGCGCGCGCGATCTGCACCACGAGGTCGTCGTTGGTGAAGGCGTAGGCGGTGTACTCGCGCGTCTGGGCGATCTCGACAGAGCACTCGGTTTCGGCCGCTGCGGCGTTGGCGGCATCGACGATCTCCTGGGCGAGCACCACAACTTCGGCGTCGACGAGGCTGCGGACTTCCAACTGCACGCTGCAGCGATCAGGCACGACGTTGCGTTGGGTGCCACCGTTGATCACGCCGACACTGCGCGAGGCACCAGGCGCGACGCGCCCCATGCTGAGGCGCGACAGGGCGATCGCTGCGGCGTGGATCGCATTGCGCCCGTCTTCCGGCGCGATGCCGGCATGCGCGGACTTGCCGCGGAACTCGAGATCGAGCGTGATCTGGCTCGACGCGCGCATCGTCATCGCGCCCGGATCGCCGTCGACGTCGTAGACGTATCCGACGGTTGCCTCGAGCTGGCCCGTATCGAACGCCTTGGCACCGATCAGGCCGATCTCCTCCTGCACCGTGATGACGAGTTCGATACCCGCGTGCGGGATCCCCTCGCGCACGACACGACGGACGCCGTCGATGATGCCCGCGACCGACGCCTTGTTGTCGGCACCGAGGATCGTCGGGTGACGATTGACGACGAAGTCGCCCTCGATCACGGGGTCGATCGGCGCCGTCATCGGCACGGTGTCGACGTGAGCATTGAAGAACAGCGGCGTGCCCGGTGCGGTCGCAGGGATGCGGGCGTAGAGGTTGCCGGCATCGCCGTTGATCTTCGGCCCCGCATCGTCCTCGACCGACTCCACGCCAAACGACGCCAAAACATCTCGCACCATGTCGACTGCGGCGCGCTCCTTACCCGGCGGCGTCGGCAGACGGGCGAGCTCGAGAAACAGGTCGAGCGCGGTGTCCAACGCTAGGCTGCGGCGGTGGTGCTCGTCGATGCCGGCATTTCGGCGGGCTGCGATGCGCGGAAGGCGACGGCGGCGCCGACGAAGTCGCGGAACAGCGGCGCGGGGCGCGTGGGGCGCGACTTGAACTCGGGATGGAACTGGCTCGCCACGAACCACGGATGGTTCGGCAGCTCAACGATCTCGACGAGGTCCTTGTGCGCAAAGGTGCCGGAGACGATCAGCCCTTGCGCTTCGAGCTGCGGGCGCAGCAGGTTCGATACCTCGTAGCGATGGCGGTGGCGCTCATAGATCGTGTCCTCACCGTACGCAGCGTGTGCCTTCGTACCGGGTTTGAGCACGACGGCCTCTGCACCCAGGCGCATCGTGCCACCCATGTCCCTGACGTCCTTCTGCTCGGGCAGAAGGTCGACGATCGGATACGGCGTCTCGGGGTCGAACTCGGTCGAGTTGGCGCCGGGCATGCCCGCTACGTCGCGGGCGAACTCCGCGACGGCGATCTGCATGCCGAGGCAGACGCCGAGGAACGGCACCTGATGCTCGCGGGCAAATCGCGCTGCGGCGATCTTGCCCTCGATGCCACGCCCACCGAAGCCACCGGGGATCAGCACGCCGTCGACGGAGGCGAGCTCCTCGCGGGCCTCGCCACGCAGCACCGCTTCGGCATCGAGCCAGACGAGCTTGAGCACCGCGCCGTGATGGATGGCACCATGCTTGAGCGCCTCGACCACGGACAGGTAGGCGTCCTGCAGCTGGATGTACTTGCCGACGATCGCGATGCGGACTTCGCCCTCGAGCGCGTCGACGCGGTTGGCGAGCGCCGTCCACTCCGTCATATCGGCAGGCGGAGCGGTGATCCCAAAGCCGTCGAGCACGAGGTCGTCGAACCCTTGATCGTGCAGCGCGAGCGCGACGCGGTAGATGTTCGAGGCGTCTTCGCAGGCGAGAATGTGCTTCGGGTCGAGATCGGCAAACAGCGCGATCTTGTCCTTGAGGTCGCGCGTGATCGGGTGCGAGGCGCGGCAGACAACGATGTCGGGGGTGATACCGATGCGGCGCAGTTCGTTGACCGAGTGCTGCGTGGGCTTCGTCTTGAGCTCGCCCGCAGCCTCGACCATCGGCACGAGCGTGCAGTGGACGTAACAGACATTGTCCTTACCGACCTGGTTGCGCAGCTGACGGATCGACTCGAGAAACGGCAGGCTCTCAATGTCGCCGACGGTGCCGCCGATCTCGACGAGGACGACGTCGACGGCCTCCCCCTCGGCCACCCGCGTGACACGACGCTTGATCTCGTCGGTGATGTGCGGAATGACCTGCACCGTCGAACCGAGGTACTCACCACGACGCTCGCGGCGGATCACGCTGTCGTAGATCGCACCGGCGGTGGCGTTCGAGAGGCTCGACGTGTTCTCGTCGATGAAGCGCTCGTAGTGGCCGAGATCGAGGTCGGTCTCCGACCCGTCTTCCGTGACGAAGACCTCTCCGTGCTGGAACGGACTCATCGTGCCCGGATCGACGTTGATGTACGGATCCAATTTGATGACCGCGACGCGCAGGCCACGACATTTGAGGATGCGGCCCAGCGAGGCGGCAGTGATGCCTTTGCCGAGAGAGGAGACGACTCCACCGGTGATAAACACGTACCGGGTCTTGGTCTCCGCCATCTGGTTCCTCCGTGGACTGACTACGAGGACACTAGACGGGGTGTCGGATGTCACGCCTCAGACGACTCACGGCACGAGTGCGAGCACGCGCGCCGGAAACCCCGAAGCACCCACCACCGGCGGCACGCCAACGACGAGCATGGCGCCCACGACGGGAATCAGATCAAGACCGACGAGACCCTCGAGCTGCCAGAGCCCGGCCGGCAGCGTGCGGTGATGCACGGGGTACGTGTCGTCGCAGCCGCGGTCGACCGACAGCGTGTCGATGCCGATGCCCGCGAGGCCGCGATCGACGACGAGATCGGCGGCCTCCGCGCTGAAGCCGGGAAACCGCATGGCGCCCACGTACCGTTCGGGATCCCCGAGGTGCATGTCCCAGCCAGTCAGGGCGAGCAGCGCGTCACCCGGTTGAAGCTCGCCGTGCTCGCGCTCCATCGCGTAGATGTCGTCGACCGTGACGGCGTAGTCGGGATTCTCAGAGGCCTGGCCGGATACGTCGACGACGCGGACCGGCACGACCAGGCGGCCGGCGGCGATCTCATCGACGGTGGCACCGCCTTCGACGAAGTGCGCCGGGGCGTCGAAGTGCGTGCCCGTGTGCTCGTGAAGGTCGATGCGGCGCGCGTAGTACCCGTCGGCTGGGACGTTGGCGTGCTCCTCGATGCGCAACGGCTGCTCGCCCGGCCAAGGCGTCGTGCCCGGCGACAAGGGCTGGGTCAGATCGACGACGCGCATCAGGCGCTGGCTCGCAACTTGCGTGCCAGGTCCAACGCCTCGGTAGCCGAGGCGTCGCCCCCGAGCATGCGCGCCAACTCGGCGTCGACACCGGCATCGTCGAGGACCTCGATCGTCGTCTCTGTGGGGTCGCCAGCGACCTTGAGCACGCGATAGTGACGATCGGCGAGTGCCGCGATCTGCGCGAGGTGCGTGATCACGATCACCTGCGTCGAGCCCGCGAGTTCGCGGAGCTTCTGCCCGACGGCGACCGCGGTGGCGCCGCCGACACCCGCATCGACCTCATCGAAGACCAACGTGGGGACGGCATCGCGGTCGTGCGCAGCAACGCGCAGCGCGAGCGCCACGCGCGAGAGCTCGCCTCCCGAGGCGGCGTCGGCGATCGGCGCCGGCTTGAGACCCGGGTTGGGGGCCAGCAGGATGCGTACCTCGTCGGCACCCGACACGCCGAGGTCGCGCTCGGCCAGCTCGATCTCGACCGCTGCGTCGGCCATGCCGAGATCGGCAAGATGGCCTTGGACGGCCTTCGCGAGCTTCGGCCCGAGCGTGGCGCGCGCCTTCGTGAGCGCAGCTGCGGCATCGACAGCAGCGGCCTGCGCCGCAGCCTCGGCGGCGCGCACGGCATCGAGGCCGCCAGCGTCGCCGCGCGCAACGGCGAGCAGGCGCTCGGCCTCCTCCCCGGCGGCGATTGCCTCCTCCAGCGATCCGTGGCGGCGCACGAGGTCGGTCAGGCGATCCAGCCGTGCCTCCACCTGCTCAAGACGCGCAGGGTCGTGCTCGATGCCATCGGCGTAGGCGTGCAGCGAACGCGACGCCTCCTCGAGGCGAATCACAGCCTCGCGCAGCTCGTCGGCAATGGGCGCCAGTTCGGGGTCGCGCGCTGCGGCAGCTCGCACAGCGCGCTCGGCCTCGCCGGTCATGCCCAGCGCGCCAGCCCCCTCGTCGGGCGATAGGAGCGCAGCGGCACCCGAGGTCCCCTCCGCGAGGACGTCGGCGTAGCGCAGGCGCTGACGCTCGGCCTCGAGCTCGTCGAGTTCGCCCGTGCGCGGCTGGATCTCCGCGATGCGCTCGGCAATGCCTTCGAGCTCGCTGATCCGACCGGCCAGACCAGCAGCCTCCGTCTCGGCTTCCTCACGCGCTACGCGTGCTGCCACGAGCGCACGCCAGGCGGCGGCCATCGCGGTCACCTTGTCGGCCTGCTTGTCACCACCGAAGGCGTCGAGAATCGCTCGCTGCGCAGCGGGCTTGGCCAGACGACGCGACTCGTGCTGCGAGACCACGCCAACTAGCCTGCCCCCGGCCTCCTCGAGCGCACCACGCGTGGCGCTCCGCCCCTGTACGAGCGTGCGACCGCGACCGTCTGCCCCGAGGCGGCGAGAGACGAGCAGCCCGTCATCGACGTCGTCGACGAGTTCGCGCACACCATCGAATGCGTCGTCCCGAAGCATTCCCTCGGTAATGCGGAAGGTGGCCTCGACCTCGACCTGTTCGGCATGTGGGCCGACGAGGCCGGCTTCGCCCTTGGCGCCGAGTACCAGCCCGAGTGCACCAGCGAGGATCGTCTTGCCGGCGCCCGTCTCGCCGGTAATCACCGTCATCCCGGACGCAGGCTCGATCTCCGCGGAGCGGAGGACGACGAGGTTGTCGACCTGGAGCCGCTCCAGCATGCCTAGTGCCCGAACTTGTCGCGGTACCGGGACAGGAACGGACGGTCCGGCAAGATTGCGAGGCGCGCGGTCTCCGGGGCCATCCGGATCGCGGCGATCTCACCCTTGGCGAGGTGCGCCTGAGCATGCCCGTCGACGACGACGCGGCTCCCGACATCGCGGGTGCGCGAGACGATGCGCACCTCATGCCCACGACCGAGGATCAACGGGCGACCATCGAGCGAGTGTGGCGCAACAAACGTCACGACGACGGCGTCAACGCCCCACTCGATCACGGAGCCACCGGCCGAAAGGTTGTAGCCCGTGGAGCCAGCCGGGGTTGAAATCAGGATGCCGTCGCAGCCACGCTGACCGAGGTCCACGCCGTTGACCGCCCACTCGAGCACCGCCATGCGGCCGAGCTGGTCGGCCGTGACGAGCACGTCGTTGATCGCGATAAACCGCCCATCGGGCGTCTCGACGGAGACGGTGGGCAGTTCCACAACCTCGAGACCACCACCGAGGATGTCGGGCAGGCGGTCGAGCATCTCGTTGGCCCGCATCGTGGTGAGAAAGCCGAAGGTGCCGTAGTTGACGCCGACACACGCGACGGGACGGTCGATCACGCGATGCAACGCGCGCAGCATGGTGCCGTCGCCGCCGAGCACGAGGATCAGGTCGACATCGTCGGGCCGGTCCACGCTGATCGGCTGCACGTCGGGATGCTTCGCGACCTCATCCTCGCTGAGCACGAGCTCGACGCCGCGCGCGGCGAGGGCGGCCGCCAGCGCGGGCAGCGTCGCCGCGGTGACCATCGGGTCACCGTGCGTGACCAGCAGGATGCGCTTGACGTCAGGCGTCATCGACGGCTTGCTGGGCGATGCGCTCGGGGTCGGCGTCGGCGTCACGGGCGAGGGGATGGTCCTTGGAGACGAGGGCGAGAGGGTATTCGTGGTTGCCGGCGGGGCCTGGATGACCCGAATCACGTGCCTCCAGCGGTACCGCGCCGAGATCGGAAGCGTAGCGGGCGACCGAGGCGATCGCTCGGCGACGGATCATGGGATCGCGCACAACGCCACCCTTGCCGACGTCGTCCGGTTGCGCCTCGAACTGCGGCTTGACGAGCACAATGGCCCGCCAGGGCGCTCTGGCGCAGGCAATCGCGGGCCCGAGCACGTGTCGCAACGAGATGAAGGACACGTCGGCCACGATCAGATCCGGTGCAAAGGTGAGTGTGTCTGCCACGAGCGTGCGCGCGTTCGTGCGTTCCATGACGGTGACGCGCGGATCCTCGCGGAGGCGATGATCGAGCTGCCCGTAGCCGACGTCGACCGCGATGACGCGCGCGGCGCCACGCTGCAGCAGACAGTCGGTGAAGCCGCCCGTCGAGGCGCCCACATCCAAGACGTCCGCGCCCGTGACGTCCCAGCCAAGGTGCTCGAGCATCCCGTCCAGCTTGTCGCCGGCGCGAGAGACAAAGCGCGGCAGGTCGCGCACCACGAGGTCGCGATCGGTCGTCACCTGCTGGCCTGCGGTCTTGGCCGGCTCGCCATCGACCGAGACAAGCCCCGCGAGGATCCACGCCTGGGCCTTCGACCGAGTCGGTGCGAGCCCGCGCGCGACGAGGGCATGATCGAGGCGCTCCCGCCCCGCTCCGGCCATCAGCTGGTCCGCCGGTAGATCGTCTCGACGACGGCATGGAGCGCCGTCGGATCGCCCGGCAGCGCTTCGAGCAACTCGAGCGAGCGCTGCCACGACTGTTCGGCACGCGCCTGCGCTTCGGCGAGACCGAGTACGCGCACCCACGACTGCCGATCGTTGACCTCATCAGCGCCCGCGGTCTTGCCGAGCTCCTCACTGGTCGAGGTGGCGTCGAGGACGTCGTCGACGATCTGGAAGGCCACGCCGATCTCGGCGCCGAGTTCGCGGTACGCGGCGGTCACGGCCGCGTCGGCGTCGGCGACGTGCAGCCCCATCGCAATCGCGGCCTCGAGCAGACACCCGGTCTTGAGCGAGCACATGCGTCGTACCCAAGCCTCATCGGGCTCGTCGGTCGGATGCAGATCAAGGTACTGGCCGCGCACCATGCCGTCGGTGGCGATCGACAGCTCGTGCACGAGCTTGAGCCGCGTCTCGGCATCCGCGATGCGCCCTTCGGCGATGACGCGGAAGGCGAGGGCGAGCAGGCCATCGCCGACGAGGATCGCGACGTCTTCGCCAAAGGCCACGTGCGCGGTCGGCATGCCACGGCGCAGCGAATCGTTATCGAGCGCCGGCAGGTCGTCGTGGACCAGCGAGAACGTGTGGACGAGCTCGAGCGCGCACGCTGCGGGCAGACCAGCCGCGAGATTGCCGTCGAGCGCCTCGAGCGTCGCGAGCAGCAGCACCGGACGCAGACGCTTGCCGCCCGCACCGACCGGATAGCGCAGCGCCTCACCGAAGCGCTGCAGCTCGCCGCGCTCGGTGATCAGCGCGTCGACGGGGCCGCGGAGTGCGTCCTCGACGAGGAGGCGCAGGCGGTCCAGGTCAGAGGAGGTCGAGTTGTCCATCACCGCGTTCATCGGCGAGCGCGCGGCGACGCCGGTCGATCTCCGCAGAGATCTCGCGGGCGGTCTCCTGCAACTCCTCGAGCGCGGAGACGGCGTCGTCCGGCGAATCGACGCTGTCGAGGCGCGTGCGTGCAGCCTCGAGGCGAGCGACGAGCTCGTCGAAGGGGTCGACGTCAGACATAGCCGGAGGTTACCGGCCCTTGCCGCGTGTGCGAGCAGCGGCGCTGAGAATGCCGTTGATGAACGCTGCGGCCTCGGGCGACGCGTAGCGCCGCGCAAGCGCGACCGCCTCGGCCATCGCCACGGCAGCGGGCGGATCGTCCTGGTCCAGCTCGAGCAGCCCGACGCGGAGGACGGCGCGCTCGACCGGCGCGATGCGCTCGATGCTCCACCCCTGGGCGAGGTCGTCGATCTCGCCATCGAGCCGCGCCTGATGCTCGTGCACGCCGTCGATCAGCTGCCGCGAGTAGGCCGGCAACGCTCGGTTGGCATCGCGCTCGTGCTGGGACACGATCTCGTCCATCGCGTGGCCGGTGATGTCCTCCTGGTACAGGAGCATCACGGCGACACGGCGCGACTGACGACGCGACGCATCCGCGTCCTTGGTCTCCGCCTCTGCTGCCATGCCTACGCCTCTCCGAGCGTGGAGAACGTATGGCCGACTTCGTCGATGTACGTCGTCGTGTAGCGGCCGGCCCGGAAGTTGGGCTCGTCGACGATCTCGCGGAGCAGCGGGATGGTCGTGGGGATGCCAACGATCTCGAACTCGTCGAGCGCTCGGGCCGAGCGCGCCAGCACCGACGCGCGGTCGGGGCCGGAGACGATCAGCTTGGCGATCATCGAGTCGTAGAACGGCGGGACGGAGGCGCCGTCTTCCATGAAGGTGTCGATGCGGATGCCGGGGCCGAGCGCCGGACGAAATCGCTCGATGCGGCCCGGCGCGGGGCGGAAGCCGTGCATCGGGTCCTCCGCATTGATGCGGAACTCGATCGCGTGGCCGCGATTCTCGGCCTCGCTCCACTGCGGCAGTGATTCGCCGCCGGCGACGAGCAGCTGCGCCTGCACGAGGTCAAAGCCCGCGACGACCTCGGTTACCGGGTGCTCGACCTGGAGGCGCGTGTTCATCTCCATGAAGTAGAACGATTGGTCGTCACCGACCAGGAACTCGATGGTGCCGGCACCGGCGTACTTGAGCGACTCGACGGCGTCGCGCGCGGCGGTCATCATCTGCTCGCGCGTGGCGGCAGAGAGGAACGGCGACGGCGACTCCTCGATCAGCTTCTGGTGGCGGCGCTGGATCGAGCACTCGCGCTCGCCGAGGATGATGCCCCCACCGAGACCATCGCCCATCACCTGGATCTCGACGTGGTGCGCGTCGATCACGGCCTTCTCGAGGTACATGCCCGCATCGCCGAAGGCGGCTTCCGCTTCGGCGCTGGCGGCGAGGAACAGATCGCGGACCTGACCGGGCTCGTGCACAAGGCGCATGCCCTTGCCGCCACCACCGGCCGCGGCCTTGAGCAGCACGGGATAGCCGGCTTCCTTGGCGACCTCGGCGGCCTCGTCGGGACCCGATAGGCGTCCACCGGAGCCCGGCACAAGCGGCAGGCCGGCGTTGCGCATGGTGTCCTTGGCGACGGCCTTGTCGCCCATCGTCTCGATCACCTCGGCGGCGGGACCAATCCAGACCAGGTCGTGCTCGGCGCACGCGCGTACGAGCTCGGTGCTCTCGGCGAGGAACCCGTAGCCCGGATGGATCGAGTCGCAGCCCGTGCTCAGTGCGGCGGAGACGAGGCGATCGACGCGCAGGTACGACTCCGACGCCTGTGGCGGGCCGATCTGCACCGCGTGATCGGCCATGCGCACGTGCATGGCGTCCTTGTCTGCCGTCGAGTGGACGGCGACTGCTTCGATGCCGAGCTCGTGGCAGGCGCGGATGATCCGGACGGCGATCTCGCCCCGGTTCGCGACGAGGCAGCGACGCAGCATTACGCCCCGCTGGGGTCGATCTCGAACAGCGGCTGGCCGAACTCGACGGCCGTCGCGTCCTCGACGAGGATGCGCTTGATCGTGCCGGCGGTCTCGGCCTTGAACTCGTTGAAGAGCTTCATCGCCTCGAGGATGCACAGCACCTGTCCAACCTCGACCGTGGCGCCCTCCTCGATGAAGGCCGCCTCGCCGGGGCCGGGCGAGCGATAGAACGTACCGACCATCGGGCTCGTGATCTGCTGCCCGCTCGGTGCGGCAGGGGTAGCGTCAGCGGGAGCCGCGGCGGCAGCGGCAGGCGCGGCCGCGAAGACCTGCTGGACCTGCGTCTGCTGGCGGAGCGAGATGCGGATGCCGCCCTCCTCCACTTCGAGCTCGCCCAGTCCGGTCTCCTCGAGGAGATCGACGAGGCCGCGGATGCGCTCTTCCTCCTCGTTGGTGACGCCGGTGGCGATCGCCTGGTGGCGGCCGCGCAGGCGCTCGAGCAGCGGCACCGCGTCGTCGCCAAACAGCGCGACGAGGCAGAGCTCCTCCTCGGAGGTGGCCAGCTCGCCGACCTCGGCCCGAGCCGAGGCGATGTCGGCGGGGACGGAAATCGAGGATGCACCTCCGTTGCCGGTCTCGGCCAACGCCACGACCTCGGGATTCATGGGTGCCGGAGGCCGGCCCCACTCACCGCGAATCAGGGCGCGCATCTCGCCGTCAATGGCATTCCAGCGGCGGCCTTCGAGCACGTGGTCGATCGCCTGCCGCGCGATCACGTCGCCGAGCGGCGAGGCAGCGGGCGGTGTGCCGAGGTCGTCGCGCACACGCTGGACCTCGTCGAGCACCTCGGCCAGACGGTCGCTCGCGTCGATGGCCTCGAGGCGGCGCTCGACGCCGGCGACGAGCCCCGCGGGCACGCCCTTCAGCGCGGCCTGCAGCGAGACGTGCGCGGACAGCGGCGGCGGCAGCGTGGTGTCGGCAAACAGCGCGCGGTCGAGCATCTCGGCGACCTGCCAGAGCACGCCCTGGTCGATGCCCGACTCGAGACCGAGGCCGTCGATCGTCTGGCAGAGCAGCTCCGAGCTGGTCCGATGGCCGGAGACGGCGAGCGGATACGTGGCGACGGAGATCGGATCGGCGCCGGCACGCGCAGCCTCGATGGCGACGGCGAGCGAGGTGCCACCCGGACCCTGCGGATACAGGCCGACGGGGATGCCGGCGGCGTCGCGCAGCTTGGTGATCAGCGCGCCGGTCTTCGACGGGTCGAGCGCACCGGCGGGATCGAGCAGGAGCAGACGGTCGGCGCCGAGGGCAGCCAGCTCGGGTGCCCGGGCGAGCATGCGCGCCTCGCCCTCCGGATACTCGTCGTAGACGAGGCCGAGGTGCAGTCGGGCACCGGTCTCGCGCACGGCCTCGACGGGACCCGCGAGATCCTCGGGATCGTTCATCACGTCGTGCATGCGGAAGACCGCAATGCCCGACTCGGCAGCACTATCGACGAAGCGGCGAATCAGGTCCTGCTCGACGGGCTGCGTTCCGACGAGGAAGCGGCCGCGCAGCGCCATGCCGAGCGGCGTCTGCGTGGCGCGACGGCGAAGATTGCGGATGCGCTCCCAGGGGCTCTCGACGCCGCGCTGGACGGCGCTGTAGAAGCAGCCGCCGCCCGTCACCTCGAGCACGTGGAAGCCGGCGCTGTCGAGCAGCTCGCACGCCTCGAACTGGAGCGACGCGGGCACACGGCCGGCGATGGGCTCCTGCGCGAGAATGCGCAGCGTGGTGTCGACGAGACGTGCCATCAGTGGAAGAGGTTAGCGACCGGACAACCCGGAGCGCGCAGGGCGCGCTCCGTGGCGGGTGGGCAGTGGGAACGAGTATCGGCAGCGAGAGGTTGCTCGAGCGCAGATGCTCCAAAGGGGTCAGACCCTTTTGGAGCATGATCGGCGCCGTAGTGCCTTCAACGGCTCGCATGCACCAAAAGGGTCTGACCCCTTTGGAGCATCCACACCTGATCGACAACGAGCCCCGCAACGCACGCCCGCAGGCGGAGCGCTAGGCACGCGAGATGTACTTGGCCTCGCGCGTGTCGACGCGGATGCGGTCGCCCTCGTTGACGAACAGCGGCACCTGCACGACGGCACCGGTCTCGAGCGTGGCGGGCTTCATCACGTTGGACACGGTGTCGCCCTTGACGCCGGGCTCGGTCGCGGTGACGGAGAGCTCGACCGAGGCGGGCAGCTGCAGCGACGCGGGGTTGTCGTCGACGCTGAGGAGCTGGACGGTATCGCCCTCCTTGAGCCAGCGGAGGTCTTCCTCGCACATCGCGCGCTTGAGCGTGACCTGCTCGTAGGTCTCCGTGTCCATCATCACGACGTCGGTGCCATCGTCGTAGAGAAACTGCATGTCGGCGACGCTCGTGAGGATGCGCTGGAACTTCTCGCCGGCGCGGAACGTGCGATCCACAACCGAGCCGTTGTCGAAGTTCTTCAGCTTCGTGCGCACGAACGCGCCACCCTTGCCGGGCTTGACGTGCTGGAACTCGACGATGCGATACGTCGTGCCGTCGACATCGATGTGCATGCCGTTCTTGAACTGATTCGTGGAGACCATTTCCGCCATGTCCGCAGGGTACCGGGCTGGCGGACGGGCTGCGCTACCCGGCGGTCTCGACCAGGTCCTTGGTGAACCCGGTCAGGATCTCGTGGCCGGACTCGGTCACGACGACCTGGTCCTCGATCCGGATGCCCCACTTGCCGGGGCGGTAGATGCCGGGCTCGACGGTGACGATCATGCCCGGGGCGAGGATGTCCTCGGAGCCCTTGCGCAGCGTGGGCGCCTCGTGGATGTCGAGGCCGGTGCCGTGGCCGAGGCCGTGGCCGAACAGCTCGCCACAGCCGCCATCGGCAATGACCTCGCGGGCGGTCGCGTCGCAGGCCCCGCCGATCGCGCCGGGGCGCACTGAGCCGAGGCCGGCGAGCTGGGCGTCGAGCACGAGTTGGTAGTCGGCTGCCGCCTCGGCAACTGGCGCGCCACCGGCCGCGAAGGTGCGGGTGCAATCCGAGCAGTAGCCGCTCTCGCCGCGCGCGCCGATGTCGACCGTCACGAGGTCGCCGCGCTGGATCACCGTCGGGCCAGGCTCGCAGTGCGGTCGTGCACCGTTGGCGCCCGCCGCGACGATCGATTCGAAGGACAGCGCCGGGAAGCCCGCCTCGCGGATCGTGCGCTCGATCTGCCACGCCACGTCGGCCTCCGTGCGCCCCACGAGGGTGCCGTTGGCGATGTCGGTGTAGACGACCTCGAGGATGTCGGCGGCGTGGCGCGAGGCCGCGATCTCGGTGTCGCTCTTGACGATCCGCAGCTCCTCGATGATCCCGTCGGCGAGCACGAGCTCCACCCCACTCGGCGTCATGCCGCGCAGGCGCTCTGCCAGGGCGTACGGCAGCGCGCCCTCGAAGCCGACGCGCGCGCAGCCCGGCGCGTACTCGCCAAGGCCCTCAACGGTGAGGCCGGCAATGTCGCGCTCGAGCACGACGACGTCGAGCAGCGCCCGCAGGTGCTCCACGCCGTCGGCGTAGCGGAAGTCGGTGATGAACACGGCGCGATCCTTCGACAGGACGACGACGCCGTTGGAACCGGTGTAGCCCGTCAGGTACCGCACGTTGACGAGGTTGGTGACCATCAGCGCGTCGACGCCAGCGCCGCCGAGCGCGGCGATCGCGCGGTCGATGCGGGCGCGCTGCTCAGACATTGGCGATGGCCTCGTGCAGCCAGTCCAGCGCCTCGCGGTACCCGTCGGGTCCCTTGCCGCTGATGCGGTGGTCCATCACGTCTGCGATCACCGAATGCCGCCGCCACTCCTCGCGCTGCATGATGTCGGATAGGTGCACTTCGACCTTCGGCGCGGTGAAGATCTCAAGCGCGTCGCGGATCGCGTACGAGTAGTGCGTCCACGCGCCGGGGTTGATGATCAACCCGTTGGCCCAGCCGCGGCACTCATGGATGTGGTCGATCAGCACGCCCTCGTGGTTCGTCTGGAAGCAGCGCGCCGTCATGCTGCGCTCGCCCGCCCACGCGTAGACCTGGCTCTCGAGCTCGCTCAGCGTGAGCGTGCCGTACTGCGCCGGGTCGCGCTGACCGAGCATGTTGAGGTTGACGCCGTTGAAGACCGCGATCATGCGCGCAGTCTACGCGTTGACGCTCAGCGGCACGCGGCGTCGACGGCGGCGGCAACCGCGTCGTCGTCGAGCTCGACGCCCCAGACCGGCTGGCCGGGCGCCTCGAGCAGCACGAAGCGGGTACGGCCGGCCACGCGCTTCTTATCGGAGCGCATCGCGTCGAGTACCGCTTCGGGCGCAACGTCGTCGGCCACCGTCGGCAGGCCCTGACGCGTGAGGACGCCCATCACCTCGTCGGCAATCGCCACGTCGAGGCCAGCATGCTCGACCGACAGCTGCAGCGCCGCGACAAGACCGATCGCAATCGCCTCGCCGTGCAGATAGCGGCCACCCGCGGCGTGCTCGACGCCATGGCCGATCGTATGGCCGAGGTTGAGGATGGCGCGCACGCCCTGCTCGGTCGGGTCGGCGGCCACGACGCGGTGCTTGAGCGCGGCGCAGCGACGCACGAGGGTCCAGCGCTCGTCGTCGGTGCCGCGCGTCGTGGGCCATTCGCGCACGAGCTCCCACAGTGGCCCGCCCGCGAGCAGGCCGGTCTTGAGCGCCTCGGCGAAGCCGGCACGCCATTCGCGGTCGACCAGCGTGGTCAGCAGCGACGGGTCGGCCAGCACGGCAATCGGCGGATGGAAGCTGCCCACGTCGTTCTTGGCGGCGACGTCGATCCCGGTCTTGCCACCGATGCCGGCGTCGACCTGGCCGACGAGCGTCGTCGGGCACGAGACCCAGTCAAGCCCGCGGCGGAAGGTCGCGGCGGCAAAGCCGGTCACGTCGGTGACAGCGCCGCCGCCGATGGCGACGACGAGATCGCGGCGCTCGAGCTCGGCCTCGGCGAACGCACGCCAGAGCGCTTCGACGTGCGAGACGGTCTTGCACTGCTCGCCTCCGGGCAGCGTGTAGACCTCGAGCCCTTCCGGGATGCGGTCGGCGACGGGTAGATCGACCACGACGAAGGCGCGGCGGCCGTCAGCCAACTCTGCGATGCGGTCGAGTGCACCGGGGCGCACGACGCCCGCGTCGCGGCAGGCGATCGCCACGGTCTCCGGATCGGCCGCGGCATCGACGATCGCGTCGGCGGCTGTCACGTAGAGCGTCTGGCGCTGGCTATGCAGGTCCTCGAAACGATGGAAGTTGACGGCCAGCGGGCGCGTGCCAGCGCCACCGTCGGCCTCGACGCGCTGCCACAGCACCTCGGCCGGAGCGTCGAGAAACAGCACGCGAGCCTGTTGGCGCACCAGCGCGCGCGTGCCCGGGCGCGACAGCGCGCCGCCGCCCGGCGCGATCACGCCGTGCTCGCCCGCCGCGATCAGCTCGGTGATGACCTGCTCCTCGAGCTCGCGGAACTGCTCCTCGCCATCGCCGAAGAGATCGGGGATGGAGCGCGACGTGCGGCGCTCGAGCTCGCGGTCGACGTCGACGAACGTGGTGCCCTTGAGCGCCGCCAGCAACTCGCCGACGGTGGACTTGCCGGCACCCATGAACCCGACGAGGACGTCGGGCCGGCTCATGCGGGCGACCAGGGAATCCGGTTGAGGTAGTGCGCGTGCGCCGCGACGAAGTCGCCAATCGCATCGCCGCCGAACTTCTCTTTGGCGGCGCGCGCCAACTCGAAGGCGATGACGGCCTCGGCCACCACGGCAGCCGCATAGATCGCGGTCGTGTCGGAGCGCTCGACCAGCGCCTCGGCCGGCTCGTGCGTGTCGAGCGTCGCGGTCTTGAGCGGCTTCATCAGCGTCGGCAGGGGCTTCATGGCGATGCGCACGACGACGGGCTCACCGTTGGTCATGCCGCCCTCGAGCCCGCCCGCGCGGTTGGAGTCGCGCTTGTAGCCTTCGTCGTAGCGGAGCTCGTCGTGCACGGCACTGCCGCGCAGCGAGGCGTTGGCCCAGCCGTCTCCGATCTCGACGGCCTTCATCGCCTGGATGCCCATCGCGGCACCCGCGATGCGCGCGTCGAGACGCCAGTCCTCGGAGGCGTAGGAGCCGAGCCCGGGCGGGCAGCCGAACGCGCGCACCTCAACGATGCCGCCGAGCGTGTCCTGCGCCTTCTTGGCGGCCTCGATCTCCTCGACCATCTTGGCGTCGGTGTCGGCGTCGAGGCAGCCGACCTGACGCTCGCTCATCTCGATGAACTCGCGCGCCGTGATGTCGTCGCGGTGCGGGGCCTCAACGGCACCGACGCGCACAACGTGGCCATGGACGGTGATACCGACGGTGTCGAGCAGGTCCTTGCAGAACGCGCCGACCGCCACACGGGCAGAGGTCTCGCGAGCCGAGGCGCGCTCGAGCACATCGCGGACGTCGGGCAGCTCGTACTTCATGACGCCCGACAGGTCGGCGTGGCCCGGGCGCGGCACGTTGACGACGCGCGTGCGCCGCGCATGGACCTCGGCGAGCTCCTCGTCGGTGACGGGCCAGGCGCTCTGGGCGGCGCCCCAGTTCTCGTGATCGCGGTTCTTGACGATCAGGCTGAGCGGCCCGCCGAGCGTGCGGCCATGGCGCATGCCGCCGAGGATCGTGGCCTCGTCGGTCTCGATCGCCTGACGCGGCGAACGGCCGTAGCCAGCCTGGCGTCGGGCCAGATCACGCTGCAGGCGATCGCGGTCCGGAAGCAGGCCCGCGGGCAGACCCGAGAGGATCGCGACGATGCCGGGACCGTGCGACTGGCCGGAGGTGACGAAGGAGAGCGCCATCAGTCGTGACAGGGTATCGCGACGGGCCGCTCATCCACGCCGCTCGCGCTCGCGAAGTAGGTGCTTGACGGCGCGCCTTAGGTACCCCTAAGATGCGGGCGTCCGATCGTTAGGTCACCCTACTGGTGGCTCTGGATCCCAAGGAACATCGCTTTGCCCGACTCCAACGCACCAATGTCCTGCCCCACCGGTCGCACGATCGCACCGCGTCCGTCGCGGCGTCTGCGCAAGTTCGCGCTGTGGGGCCTGGCACTGGGTCTGCTGTCGGCTGCGGTCTACCTGATCGCCACGGCCGAGACCGGCCCGGTTGATCCCAGCGTCGCCGGTCGCGGCACGATGAGCGACGGCACGGTCATCTTCAACGCCTCCATGATCGTCTTCCGCGAGGGCCTCGAAGCGGTGCTCATCCTCGCGGCGATCACCGCCAGCATGATGGGCGCGAACCGCCACCTGCGCCGTCCGGTGTTCCTCGGCTCGGTCGTGGCGTTGGGCGCCTCGGTCATCACGTGGTTCGTGATGGGCGCGATCCTCGACCAGTTCGCTGGCCTTGGCATGCGCCTCGAGGCGATCACCGGCTTCATCGCCGTCGCCGTCCTGCTCGTCGTCATGAACTGGTTCATGCACAACGTCTACTGGACCGGCTGGATCTCGCAGCAGAACGCGCGCAAGAAGGAGATGCTGGCCGGCGCGGGCGGCGGCATCCTGACCGGCATGATCCTGCTCGGCTTCACCAGCGTCTTCCGCGAGGGCTTCGAGACCGTTCTCTTCCTCCAGAACCTGCGCCTCGTCACGAGTGCGTCGGTCGTCCTCGAGGGTGTCGCGATCGGCTTCGCCCTCACGCTCGCCGTCGGCGCGTGCCTCTTCATCTTCCAGCAGAAGCTGCCGTACAAGCGGATGCTCGTGATCACCGGCATCCTGCTCGGCTTCGTCCTCGTCGTGATGGTCGGCGGCACGGCTGCAACCTTCCAGGAGCTCGGCTGGCTGCCGGTCCACCCGATTCTCGTCGGTGTCATTCCGGTCTGGATGGGGACGTGGTTCGAGGTCTATCCGACAGTCGAGACGCTCGGCGCGCAGTTCCTCGCCGCTGCCTTCGTGATCGGCTCGTACTACGCGGCCGAGTACGTGAAGGTGCGTCGTCCCCGTGGACGCGGCGAGCAGGCAGCGGTCCCCGCGACCGCCGCGCCGGTCGCCGAGCCGATCCCGACCGCGATCTCGGCCTGATCCCCCTGCGGCGCGCCTCGGGCATGCTTCGCGCATGAGCGCCTGGCAGAACGACGGCAACGAGCTAACCGGCCGCGTCATCGTCGGCGCGAGTATCTTCGCGATTCTGGCGCTGGTTGTCGGCCTGGCGATCGGCGTATTTGTCGGCCGCTCGGCGGCACCCGACCTGCAGACGTTGGCCGATCAGGTGCGCCTCAACGCCACGGCGTTGAATGCCCAGCTTGCCCCCGTCAAGGCCAAGTACGACCTCGCCGTGCCCGACGGCACGATCGTCAAGCCGACGCCGTACGCCGACGCGCAGGAGCGCATCGTGCGCGTCAAGGAGCAGTTGGCCACGCAGCACGCCTCCTTCGAAGCGCTCGCGCCGGGCGACTACCTCCGCGCCGTGCGCGCCGTCGATGCGTTGGCAGTCGCCGCCTCGACCCCGGTGCCGGCGGCCGAGTTCGACCGGGCCTTCGCCGCCGCGCAGACGGCCATCGGCGTCCTCGCCGGCCAGTAGGTCAGAACAGGCGGTTCTGATCGTCGGCGACGGGCGCGTCGCCATGCCGCGTGATCCACAGACGACCGGCGAAGTTCCGCAGCGCCTCGCGGTCCTCTCCGCCCTCGGCCGCCTGCGCGCGCAGCTGAGAGATCGTGTCGCGCAGGATGCGGTCGACCGCTCCGTCGCCGGCGACCGAGCGGGCGCGAGCGACGTTCGCACGGCGGCCGGCTACGCGCCATGCGGAATGCCCGGTCGACGGATCGACCTCGAACTCCACGCCGCCTCCGGGCGCTACTTGGCGGATCGGTGCCATGCGGGAATCGTATGCCCACGCGGCGATCTCCGTCTCCTCTACCACCTGAGCGCCGCGCCGGATGGGGCGCGACGCTCGAGGTTGGGAGGATCCGCCGTTGGGCGGTGAGACCGGACGGCCTACTGGGCTCGTCGGGCGACGGATTAGAGGGAGGGACCGTCGCTTGGTCTGAACAGTACGCGGGAAACATGGCCATCTCGTGATCAGAACATCACGGTTTGGTCACAGTCGTAATCCCGCTGCTAGAGCCCGATTGCGGCCCGGGCGGGCGCGAGACAGGCCAGCAACGCCCCAGCCGCCAGAAACGGCACGAGCGGCAGCGTCGCACCGCGTCCCCGCAGGATCAGAATCGGCAGCGAGACCAGGCCTGCGATCAGCAGGCCACCAACCACCGCGAGCGGAAGCGCCGCACCCAGGACGAGCCCGGTCATGGCAATCACCTTGACGTCGCCGAGCCCGAACCCACCTCGGGCGGCGATCGCGACGAGCAGTGCCCCCAGTCCACCGATCAGACCCGCCACGAGGTGCGGCACGAGCTGGTCGGGCATCGCCAGCGCGACGACGCCGAGACCACCGAGCGCGCCGACGAGCACCAGCGTGTCGGGCACGACGCGCCAGGCGATGTCGATTGCGGTGGCTGGCAGCAGGACGGCCAGCAGCACGAGGCCAAGCGCGAACGTGCGGGTATCGGGCGCCGCCGCACCGAGCAGTGCGCCGACTGCCGCACCTGCCGCGCACAACACGACCGGGCGTCCGGCACGCGCCGTCCACGCCGGTTGGGCGAGTCGTTCGGGGATACCTCGTGGCAGACGGGCGACAGCGGGCACAGCCAAGAGCCCCAGCAGGGCACCGACGGCGAGCCCGATCAGGATCACGTGCCGCGTGCGGCGGCCAGCATCGTTTCGAGCGGTGCCGTCTCGCCCGTCCAGATCTCAAGCGCATGCGCACCTTGGCGCGCGAGGATCTCGAGGCCATCGACAACCGCGCATCCGGCCTCGGCGGCTGCGGTGATCAGCGGCGTCGGCGTAGCGTCGGCGCGGTAGGCCAGGTCGACGACAACGCGCACGTCGAGCAGGCGCGATGCCGGCAGTGGCATGCCCTCGGGGTCGACGAGCGCACCAACCGGCGTGCAGTTGACGATCACGGCGCCGACCGGATCGGGCAGCTCGGCGACCGCGACGACATCGCCGGTGCCGGCGAGATCGGCGGCGAGCGCGGCCGAGGCTTCGGGGCGGCGCGCGAAGATCTGCACCGTGCATCCGTCTTGGGCCAGCGCTGCGGCTGCGGCACGCGCGGAGCCGCCGGCGCCCAGGACCGTGACGGTGCCCTGATACCGCTCCCCCACCTCCGACGAGATCGCGGCAGCGATGGCCGGCCCGTCGGTCGAGTCGCCGATCAGGCGGCCGTCGGCGTCGATGGTGATGGTGTTGACCGATCCGCTCGCCTTCGCGACGGGGCGCAGCTCGTCAACCAGCTGGGCGACGGCCTCCTTGTGCGGCACCGTCACGTTGGCGCCGACGAAGCCGAGCGCATGCAGGCCGCGCAGCGCGTGCTCAAGCTGATCCGCGGTGACGTGCAGCGGCACGTACGTCCAGTCGAGGCCCATCTGCTTGAGGGCGGCGTTCTGCATCCGCGGCGAGCGCGAGTGCGAGACCGGATCGCCGATCACGCCGAGCAGTCGTGTGGTTCCGCTGATCACGAGTAAGGGTGCTCTTTCTGGTACTGGAGGAAGGCGTCGTAGCTGTTGGTGAACCAGTGGCGACCCTTCGGATCACCCTTGATGGCGTAGTAGTACAGGTAATCGGTCTTCTCCGGGTTGGCAGCCGCCTGCATGGCGGCCACGCCGGGGTTGCAGATCGGCGTGGGTGGTAGTCCCTTGAAGCGCCGCAGGTTGTACGGCGAGTCGCTCTGCAGGTCGGTACCACTCAGCTCGCCCCACGAGCCGAGGCCGTACTGGACCGATGCGTCGATACCGAGCGACATGCCCGCGTGCAGTCGGTTGTAGATGACCGAGGCGATCTTGGCGCGATCGTTGGGTGCCTGCGCCTCGCGCTCGATCAGCGAGGCGATCTTGAGCACGTCGTAGCGCGTCAGGTTCTTCGAACTCGCGTAGGTCATGTCGACCGAGGCCCAGTTGTCGCTGAACGCCGCCAGCTGGTCGGAGACGAGGGCATTCGCGTCGGCAGGCACGGCGACATCGTAGGTGGCAGGAAAGAGAAATCCCTCGAGCGTTGCCGCCTGTTCACCAGCCGAGAGAAACCCCGTGGGCGGTTGGTGGGCGTCGAGCGCCGCCTGGTACTGCGCGGGCTTGATGCCAACCTCGCGCACGGCGGCCTTGATGTCCCAGATGGCGTACCCCTCCGGGATCGTCAGGCGCGCCGCGTCGGCCGTTGGTCCGTTGTTGAGTTGGAAGACGATGCGGTCGTACTCCTCGTTCGTGCGTAGCGCGTACGTGCCGGGCTTGAAGCCCTCGCCCTGGCCGTCGGCGACGATGCGCTCGACGAAGTCGTTGGCGCTGCTCACGACGCCGGCGTCTTCGAGGATCTGCGCGATCTGGCCGGCGGTGGCGCCAGCGGGAATGGTGACGACGACCTTCTCGCCTGGTGCCGGAGCGCTGCCGCCACAGGCCGCGAGCACGCCAACGCTCAGCAGTCCGAGCAGGAGCACGATGAACCGTCGGCGCGTCATGCGGCGCCCTGCCGATCCAGCCAGCCCTGCAGCAACTCGGCCGCGGCGCGGGCGTCGAGCCCGGCCTCCCCACCCTTGGTCTGCGCGACGGCGCTGGTGAAGCGCTCGTCCTCGAACTCGATGGGCACAGCCGTCTGCGGGCGCAGGCGCCCGACGAACGCCATCGTGGCGTTGGCCTGCTCGCCACGCGTGCCGTCGGGCATCAGCGGCAGACCGACGAGCAGCAGCTCGGCTTCGTGCTCGGCGATCACCTCGAGCAGTCGCGCGGTGCCCTCCTTGGCGCCGATGCGCTCGATCGTCTCGAGCGGGCGCGCAAGGGTGCCCGAGGGATCACACACGGCCACACCGGTGCGGGCCGATCCGTAGTCGAGTGCCACGACCTTCATAGGCCGCACCCTAGCCGCTGACGCGCGCCGCACGACGCGCGAAAACGCGCGAATTCGTGACGGAATCAGGCCGGCAGCTGGTCGGCGAGAGCCGCGAGGCCTGCCTCGAGCGCAGCGGGGATGCCGCTGGCGTCTTTGCCACCGGCACGGGCCAGATTCGGCTTGCCACCACCGCCACCACCCACGAGCGGCGCTGCGACCTTCATCACGGCACCCGCGTCGGCACCGGCGGCCACGGCCTCCGGCGTCGCCGCGCAGATCAGCGCGACCTTGCCCGCGTTCTCGCCGATCAGCAGCACGACGCTCGAGCCGAGCGCGCCACGCAGATGATCGGCCAGCTCGAGCAGCGCGTCGGGGGCGATCTCGCCCACCCCGGCAGCCACGAGCTTCACGCCACCGCGCTCCTGCGCCTGCGCAGCCAGCTCGTCGACGGCTGCACCACCCGCGGACCCACCGCCGGCCTTCAGCTGCTTCTCGAGCTCGCGCACCTTGGCCTGCAGATCGCGGACGGCCTCGGGCAGGCGCTCGGGCCCGACCTTGAGCGCCTTCGACGCCTCGTCAGCCGCGCGCTCGCGCTGGCGCAGCAGGTCGATCGCGACACCGCTGGTGACGGCTTCGATGCGACGCACGCCCTGACCGACGCTCGACTCCGACACGATGCGCATCGGGCCGATCTCGGCCGTCGTGGCCACGTGCGTGCCACCGCAGAGCTCGCGGGAGAAGCCTTCGATCTCGACCACGCGGACGACGTCGCCGTACTTCTCGCCAAACAGCATCATCGCGCCGAGCTCGCGCGCCTCGTCCTGCGAGGTCTCGAACGTGAAGACGCGGTGCCCCTCGATGACGACGCGGTTGACGATGTCCTCAACGCGCGCCAGCTCCTCCGGCGTCAGCGGGGTCTCGTGCGAGAAGTCGAAGCGCAGCTTGTCGGGACGCACGGACGAGCCCTTCTGACGAACGTGGTCGCCGAGCACCTCCTGCAGCGCGCGATGCAGCACGTGCGTACCGGTGTGGTTGGCCTGCGTCGGGCGGCGAGTCGTCGTATCGACGATCGCGCGCACCTCCTGGTTTTCCATCAACTCGCCGTGCTCCATGACGACGATCAGCGTCTGGTCCTTATCGAAGCGGATCACGTCGACGATCGCGGCGCGGCCCGTGTCGGACTCGATGTGGCCGGCGTCGGAGACCTGGCCGCCACCCTCGGGATAAAACGGCGACTCGCGCAGCTTCACGGTAATGCGGCCATCGCCGACGTCGGTGAGGGCACCGATGCGCGTGCGGATGTCGTTCTGGTCGTAGCCGACGAACTCCGTTACGAACCCGGCCTCGCGCGCGAACGCGGCGACCTTGTCCATGTCGACACCGCTACCCTTGCCGGCGGCGCTGCGAGCGCGCTGGCGCTGTGCCTCCATCAGCTCGGCGAAGCCGGCCTCGTCGACCGAGAGATCCTGCTCGGCGACGAGCTCTTGCGTGAGCTCGAACGGGAAGCCATAGGTGTCGTGCAGGAGGAAGGCGTCGGCGGCGGGCAGCGCGGTGCCGCCCTCGGCGCGGACGCGCGCAATTCGCTCCTCCAACTGGGTCGTGCCGGTCTCGAGGGTGCGAAGAAAGCGCTCCTCCTCGCCGCTGAGAATGCGGATCACGTCGTCGCGGTTCTGCACCAGCTCGGGGTAGACGTCGCCGAGCTGCGTGATCACGAGATCGGCGAGGCGCTCGAGGAACGTGCCCTTGATGCCGAGGCGATGGCCGTGCGAGACGGCGCGGCGGATGACGCGGCGCAGGATGTAGCCACGCGACTCGTTGGCGGGCAATACGCCGTCGGCGGCGAGGAACGTCATCGCGCGGCCGTGGTCGGCGAGCACGCGCAGCGCCTTGGTGTGGATGCCGCCAGACTCGTACGACGTGCCGGTCCACTCCTCGATCGCGGCGATGATCGCCTTGAAGCCGTCGGTCTCGTAGACCGAGTGCACGCCCTGCTGCAGCGCGGCGACGCGCTCGACGCCCGCGCCCGTGTCGACGCCCGTCTTGGGCAGCGGCGAGAGCGAGCCATCCTCGGCCTGGTCGTACTGCATGAACACGAGGTTCCAGAACTCGAGGAAGCGGTCGCAGTCGCAGCCCGGCTTGCAGCCGTCAGGGCCAGCGAGACGTCCGCAGCCGTGCTCGACGCCGCGGTCGTAGTAGAGCTCGCTGCACGGGCCGCAGGGTCCGGTCGGGCCGGCCTGCCAGAAGTTGTCCTTGCGGCCGAGGCCGACGATGCGCTCGGCGGGCACGCCCTGGGCGAGCCAGAGCTCGCGCGCCTCGTCGTCACCGGGCACCTGGTCGTCGCCGGCAAAGACCGTGATCCACACCTTGTCGGTGTCCATCTGCCACGCGCCGCTGACG
Source organism: Thermoleophilia bacterium (assembly GCA_037133755.1). Classification (GTDB taxonomy): domain Bacteria; phylum Actinomycetota; class Thermoleophilia; order Gaiellales; family F1-60-MAGs149; genus F1-60-MAGs149. The sequence continues at coordinate 38,064 of JBAXNN010000002.1, read as the reverse complement.
AGCGTCCACGCAAACTCGATGGCGCCGGCCTTGAAGTAGTCGCCGAACGAGAAGTTGCCCATCATCTCGAAGAAGGTGAGATGACGCGCGGTCTTGCCGACCTCGTCGATGTCCGTCGTGCGGAAGCACTTCTGCACGCTCGTCAGGCGCGTGGCCGGCGGCGTGTCGAGACCGAGGAAGAACGGCTTGAACGGCTGCATGCCTGCGGTCGTGAGCAGCACCGACGGATCGAGCGATGCGGGCACGAGGCTCGCCGAGGGCATGACGAGATGCCCGTTCTGCTCGAAGTGGTTCCGATAGGCGGCGCGGATTTCGTGAGCCAGCATTGCCCCGGCAGGGTACGCGATTGCGAACGCCGAGCCGTCAGCCGGCGACGACGCCGGCGGCCACGATGCAGTCGCCGTCGTAGAGCGCGGCGACCTGGCCGGGGGCGACCTGGAAGGCATCGCGGTCGAGCACCAGCGTCGCCGTGCCGTCGGCGTGCGCAGCGAGCGCGGCGGGGATCGGCTCGGCGCGCACCCGGAAGCTTGCGCCGACGCGGTCACAGGGCACGCGCAGGCGCACGTCGCGCAGTTCAACCTCGCGGCGGCCGAGGCGTTCGAGCGTGGCGACCACGACGGTGTTGGACAGTGCATCGACCTTGAGCACGTACAGCGCGTCGGTGCCGCGCGACACGCCGAGGCCGCGGCGCTGACCTGGCGTGAAGGCCACGGCACCGTGGTGCGTACCGAGCTCCACGCCCTGTTCGTCGACGATCGGGCCGGGAACCAACTCGACGCCCTGCCGTTCGAGGAATGGCGCCAACTCACCACCGCCGAGGAAGCACACCTCCTGGCTCTCCGGCGCCTTCGCCGCGGCGAGCCCCTTCGCGCCGGCCTCGGCGACCACGTCGCGCTTGATGCGCTCGCCCAGCGGCAGCCGCACGCGGGCGAGAATCGCCGGGTCGACCAGCGCGAGCATGGCCGACTGGTCCTTATCCGGGTCGGCACCCCGCGCCACCAGCAGCGCACCGTCTCGCTCGACGAGTCGCGCGTAGTGGCCGGTGCGCCATTCGCTGCAGCCGAGGGCCGTAGCGATGGCGTCGATGGCGTCGAAGCGGAAGGCGCCGTTGCACGTGGCGCACGGGTTGGGCGTCTCGCCCGCGGCGTAGCCCGCCACGAACGGCTCGACCACCGCGGCGCGGAAGTCCTCGCGCAGGTCGAGCATGAAGTGCGGCATGCCCTTGGCGTGGCACAGATCGCGCGCGGCGCGCACGGCACTCGGCGCGCAGCAGGCGCGTTCGGGATTTGGGGCATCCGGGTCGATCCAGAGGCGCAGCGTCAGCCCAACCGCCTCGTGCCCCTCCTCCACCGCGCTCGTCAACACCATCGCGGAATCGACCCCACCGCTCATGGCGATGCCCACACGGTGCGGGTCGGCGGCGATCGACGCACCGCGCACGACGGCATCACCCAGCGCTGCGTGCAGCGCGTCGACGGCGGTGAGCGCGCACTCGGGCGAGTCGATCGTCGTGCCGGCCAGCACGTCGGTGAGCCCAAGCCGTGCGGCGTCGAGCAGCCCGCTTCCCTCTGCCGCCTCGGCCAGCCACGCGGCGGCCGCGGTCGTCGAGGCGCAGGCGTCGGCACCAAAGCGCACTTCGGCAAGGCGTTCGCCGGCGAGGCGCAGGGTGAAGCGCACGCGGTCGTCGCAGCGTCCACCACCGGCGCTCCCTGCGCCATCGGGCTGGTCGATCGAGCCGGCGCGCGAGAGGTCGATCATGCCGAGGCCTCCCGAGCCGCGTCGAGGCCCTGCTCGATCTCTGCCCAGGCGACGACGAGCGCGTCGATCTCCTCGGCGGTCGTGGTCGGCCCGAGCGTCACGCGCACAGCACCACGCGCGAAGGTCTGGTCGATGCCCATCGCCGCGAGCACCGGATCGGGCTGCGGGTCGCCGCTGGCGCAGGCCGAGCCAGCCGACACGGCGATGTCGCGCTCGTCGAGCAGACGCACGACGGTGTCGCCGCGGTAGGCCGTGAGCAGCAGCGCGTGGCCGGGCAGGCGCTGCGCAGCACCGCCGGCGACCGGCAGCGCGAGTCGCTGTTCGAGGTCGTCGCGCAGGGCCGCCCGGCGTTCTCGTTCGGCGGGTGCGTCGTCGCCCTGTCGGATGCGCAGTGCCTCGGCGAGTGCCACGGCGCCGGCCAGGTTCTCGGTGCCCGAGCGCAGGCCGCGCTCCTGGCCACCACCGTGGTTGATCGGCTCGAGCGTCTGCACGCCGGGGCCTACGACGGCACCAACGCCACGCGGCCCGCCGAGCTTGTGCGCGGCGACCGCCAGCGTCACGTCGCCGGGAAGGTGGCCGACGTCGAGGTCCATGCCGGCCGCTGCTTGGACGGCATCGATGTGGAGTGGCACGTCGTTGTGCGCACAGATCGCGGCGGCCTCAGCCAGCGGCTGGATCACGCCGGTCACGTTGCTCGCAGCCATCACGCACGCAACGGCATCGCCAGGCCGCACGAGCTCGCCAAACGCCATCACGTCGAGCTGACCGTCGGCCAGCACGGGCGCGATCGCGACCTTCCAGCCGCGCTCAGCCAGGTTGTCGGCGGCGCGCATCACGGCCGGGTGCTCCAGCGCGCTCACCACGATACGACCGGGCTCACCCTGACAGCGGCCCAGCACCGCGATGTTGTCGGCCTCGGTGCCGCCGCCGGTCAGAATCACGTCAGCGGGCTGCGCACCGAGCGCGGCGGCGATGCCGGCCCGCGCCGCATCAAGATCGGCGCGCGCCTGCCGCCCAAGCGCATGCGGCTCCGACGGGTTGCCAAAGCGGCCCGTCAGAAACGGCAGCATCTTCGTGACCACCGCCGGATCCGGCGGCGACGTGGCGGCGTGGTCGAGGTAGATCACACGTGAAGTGTCGCACCGGGAAAGCCCCGGCGGTTGCGCCTACGACGCGATGCGCGGCAGCGTCGCGTACTGCACGATCGTCCGCGTGGCAGTGCCGCGGGTCAGCGTGTAGGTCACGCGCACCTTCAGCGGGCCCTTGCGCAGGAGCGCCACGCCCTTCTTCGACAGCGGCAGCGAGACGCGCAGCTTGCCTGCCTTCTTGATCTTCATCGTCTTCTTGCCGATCGAGACCCACTTGGCCTTGGCGGCACGGCCCGAACGGGCGGACTGGGTGTCGGAGAAGGCAACGCCGATGTTGAGGAGCTCGCGCGCCTGCTTGTCCGTCAGCGCCTGGTTGCCGTTCGAGGCGTACTCGGTCTGGATGACAAGCTGCACGATGAAGCAAATGAGGTTCGGGCTTGACCCTAGGGCCGCGCCAGAGCCAGTGGGTGAAATCCTCCCCGAGCAGGCACCGGCGCCCGGTCCCGCGACGTCAGCATTTGGTGCCGCATCGCGCACCCACTGCACGCTGCGCGAGGACGCCTGTAGCCCACCGGTCGTCGTCGCGACGACCTGGAACTCGAGCGTGTTTGCCGGTACTGCGGCGACCTTGAGCGCGCAGGACCAGAGGGCATCGGATGACCCAGGCTTGACGACGAGGTCCGGCGTGCACAAAGCCACCGGGACATTCGTCGAGGCGCCGTCGGGCGTCGTCTGCCGGAGCACAAAGGATGCGACGCCGCCGCTGCAGACCTTCGGCATGCCCCACGTCACGAGGATCTGATCGCCAAACCCGCCCTGCGTGTAGTCGACGACGCCGAAGTTCCAGTTGCTGGAGGCGCAGTCGAGCGCGCCCGGCACGGCGGTGACCGGGTCAACTGCGGGTGCAGGTGCAGAGACTGTGAGTGTCCCGATTGTCGTCGTGCCCGTATTAAACGATTCGCGCACGATCCAGAACGTGCCGGGGGTGAGGATGGTGAGTGTTTCGGTCGACCCGTCCACGATCATGCAGATGCCAGAGTTCGTACACGGGTACCCGCCGAGCGAGGCCGTTCCGGTGCCGTTCTCGATGGTGATGTATTCGCCATACGACCCTGCGTGCGTTCCAGCGTTGTGCACCTGCAAGGTATCCCCTGCTGCGCCGGTGACGGTGCTCGGCGAGATCGAGCCAGCGGTCTCGCCGACTTGGACCACCGTCGAGATCGCGCCGGCGGAGGCACTGGGCGCAACCACCAGCGCGAAGGCGACGATGACGGCGAGGGCGAGCAGGTTGCGGCGACGCAAGAGGGTTCGCATGCCTTCACCGTATCAGCGGGAAAGCCGCACCGCGTTTTCGCCACAAGCCACATGTTCGGTTTGCGTGTCGTCGCTACGCAACCAGCTACGCAACCAGCTACGCCATCAGCCCAGTCGCCTCCATGCCGAGCAGGACGACGAGAATGACTAACGCGATAGCGGTTGGGAGCGCGCCGATCGTGCCGCTGCGCGTGGTCGGGAGAACACGGTGTCGCTCGATCGCTGCCATGGCCTGACGCTACCGCGGCACACAGAGCCGGCATCCGAAGATTCCCGCGTCTGCCCCGCGGCACGCCAACCGGGTGCGAGGTGCTTTCACCCGCCGCGCTCCGTGTCCCGTCGAACCTGCTTTATGCAGGTGGGTCCCCCGCTCGACGCGACCGGGTTAGGGTGGCGCCGGGACAGTCAGGGTCCCATTGGATGGAACATCGGCTCGAGCGCAGATCATGGAGCGCAGCGGGATCGAGCACCCGCAGCGTACACGCGCCTTGAGGTCAGCCGACAGCGACGTGCTCGACGTCGCCAATCGGCAACTGCAGGAAGCGCGTGCCTTCCTCGCGGAAGGCCTCGACATCGCCCGTGGCGAGAAAGCGGTACGCCCCGCGATGGTCGTCGCCGCGCTGCCAGCCCTTGCGCATGAGCGTCTCGGCGATCTCCTCGGCGAGCTCTTCGGCGGCGGCGATCGTCTGCACGTCCGGGCCGAGCTCGCGCTGGAGCATGTGGCGGACCAGCGGGTAGTGCGTGCAGCCGAGCACGACGACGTCGACGCCGGCCTCGCGGAGCGGTGCGCAGGCGGTCTGGACAAGCTCGAGCGTGCGCTCGGAGTACGGCTCGCCGCCCTGGATCGACTCGGCCAGGCCCGGGCAGGCGACCTGCGTTACCTCGATGCCGGCGTCGAGATCATGAATCGCCTCGACGTAGCGCTGGCTATTGACGGTCGCCTCGGTGGCGAGCACGCCCACCTTGCGGACGCGCGTGGCCTGCACGGCGGCGTGCGCCTCCGGCGTGATCACGCCGAGCACGGGCACGGGCGACTCGCGCTGCAGCGCGGGCAGCGCCGCAGCGGTCGCGGAATTACACGCGACGACGATCAGCTTCGCGCCCTGCTCCACGAGGATCGCGGTCAGCTCGCGGCCGTACGTGATCAGCTCGTCCTTGGAGCGCGGCCCGTACGGAAAGCGGCCGGTGTCGCCCAGGTAGACGACATCCTCGTTGGGCAGGCGCACGAGCGTGGCGTGCAGAACGGTCAGGCCGCCCACGCCGGAGTCGAACATGCCGATCGGGGCGTCCGGAGTCACCCCCACAGGGTACGGGGCGTCGCACCACGACGAGGCGAGTAGGTGCGCCTAGGATTCCCCCATGCCCAACCGTCCTCGCGATCTCGTCGGCTACGGCCGCACCCCGCCCCAGGCGAACTGGCCCGGCGGCGCACGCGTGGCCGTCAGCTTCGTCCTCAACTACGAGGAGGGCGCCGAGCGCACGCCGCTCAACGGCGATCCCGTCAGCGAGACGTACCTGCACGAGATCATGGGCGAGGCGCGCACGACGCGCGATTACAGCACGGAGACGATCTACGAGTTCGGTGGCAAGGTCGGCGTCTGGCGCGTCCTCGATGCCTTCGACGAGGCGCAGCTGCCGCTGACGATGTTCGCGTGCGGCCTGGCCACCGAGCTGAATCCCGATCCGGTCACCGCCGCGGCGAAGGCCGGGCACGAGATCTGCAGCCACGGCTACCGCTGGTACGACTATTCGAACGTGCCCGAGGACGTCGAGCGCGACCACATCCAGCGCACGATCCGCGCGATCGAGACGGCGGGTGGCGAACGCCCCTACGGCTGGTACACCGGCCGCTTCTCGCCCAACACGCGTCGCCTGGTGGCCGAGGAGGGCGGGTTCCTCTACTCGTCCGACGACTACTCCGACGAGTTGCCGTTCTGGACGCGCGAGGCTGGTACCGACCACCTCGTGATCCCGTACACGCTCGACGCGAATGACGCGCGCTTCTCGACGCCGAACGGGTTCGGCACCGCCGAGGACTTCTCGACGTACGTCATCGACGCCTTCAACGCGCTCTATCGCGAAGGCGCCACGACGCCGCGCATCCTCAACGTCGGCCTGCACTGCCGTCTGATCGGCCGACCTGGTCGCATCGATGGCCTGCGTCGCGTGCTCGAGCACATCAACAAGCACGACGCCGTCTGGACGACCCGCCGCGTCGACATCGCGCGTCACTGGATCGCCGAGCACCCACCCGCGTGAGCGCCACGATCCGCGTTGGCACGTGCGCGTGGGTCGAGAAGGGCCTGATCGCCGACTGGTACCCCAGCACGGCGACGACGGCCGAAGCGCGCCTGCGGTTCTACGCGGAGCACTACGACACGGTCGAGGTCGACTCGTCGTACTACGCCATCCCGGCCGATCACACGGTCTACAACTGGGGGCAGCGCACGCCGCCCGGCTTCGTCTTCCACATCAAGGCGTTTGGGCTGATGACGGGGCACCGCGTGCGCCCCGAGCAGTTGCCCGCTGATTTGCGCACGCTCGTCGATGAGGTGACGCCACAGGGCTACGTCGTGCCGAGCGAGGCGCTGCGCGATCGCGTCTTCGCCCGCTTTCGCCGCGCGCTCGATCCGCTGCGCGCAGAGGACAAGCTCGGCGGCGTGCTGTTTCAGCTGCCGCACTCGGCGATCCCCGGCCGGCATGCCTGGGAGGTGATCGACCACGCCCGCACCGCCCTCCCCGACGACGAGCTGCTGATCGAGTTTCGTCAGCACGACTGGCTCGCGCCTGATCTGCAGGAGGAGACGTTCTCGTCGCTGCGCGAGCGCAACCTCACGTACGTCGTGGTCGATGCGCCGAAGGTGCACACGACCAACGTCGCGCAGACGGTGATCGCCTCCACCACCGATACCGCCTACGTGCGCTTCCACGGCCGCAACGCGGCGACCTGGAACAGCCGCGGCGAGGGCGCGTCGTCGCGCTTCGACCATCTCTACTCCGATGCCGAGCTGTCGGAGTGGATCGAGCCGCTGCGCGAGCTGTCGCGCGCGACCACCAAGGCCTACGCGATGTTCAACACGAACGCCGACACGCAGGGGCCCGACAACGCCGATCGGCTGCGTCAGCTGCTGCATGATGCGCACGTGCCCGTCTCCACCGCGCCCGGCCCGGCGCAGGGCGAGCTCTTCCACTTCTGATGCGACGCCTCCTCCCTCTCCTCGCCGCCCTTCTCCTCGTGGGCTGTGGTGGAGCGACGACGCGTACGGGCGACGCACCGACGACGATCCAGGCCGCGACCACCGCGCCCACGACGGCGACCGCCGACGTCTTCCCGGCACAGGGCACCGAGCGCGCCACCGTCGTGTTGCTCCACGGCTGGAACGACGTGGCGCCCAAGGGCTACGAGCCGTGGATCGCGCATCTCAACGAGACGGGCGTGATGGTCATCTACCCGCGCTATCAACGCGGCATCCTGTCGACGCCGAGCCAGATGCTCGACGGCACGGAGCAGGCGATCCGCGCCGGGTTCGAGCAGGCACCGCCGCAGGGCCCGGTCGTCGCCGCTGGCTACTCGCTCGGAGGTGGCTTCGCCGTCGTCTACGCCGCCAACGCCACGGCGTGGGACGTGCCAGAGCCCGCCGCGGTCTACGGCGTGTTCCCCGCCATGCCGCCGACGGTGCCTCAGCCGTTTGGCACCGTGCCGAAGGCCACGAGCGTGTCCCTGCTGGTCGGCGATGCCGATCAGGTCGTGGGCACGAACGGCGCTGAGCAGTTGGCGGCCGCGATCGCGCCGCACCCCGCCACGATCACGACCCTCAAGTCGACAGATGCCATCACGTTCGATCACTTCGCGCCGAAGGGCACGGACGCCCAGGCGCAGAAAGCGTTCTGGCTGCCGCTTGACAAGCTCGTAGACCGGCTCGCACCGAACTGAGGCGGCGCAGTCCGCGCGCTCCACGGTGCGCGAAGAGCAGGGAGCATGCGTACTCCCCTCCCCGCTCTGGCCGTCTCCAAGCTGGCAGCGACGTGGGAAGGTCCGCCGTCGGATGCCGCCACGGTCGAGGCTGGCACGGCCGACGTCTTTCACCCTGACGGCGAGTCGCGCGCCACGGTCGTGCTGCTGCACGGCTGGAGCGACCGCACGCCCCGCAACTACCTGCAGTGGATCCGTCACCTCACGGGGCGCAACGTCACCGTGGTGTTTCCCCGCTATCAGGCGAGCCTGCGATCGTCGCGCCGGCAGATGCTGGCCGGTGCCGTCGCCGGCGTGCGCGATGGTCTCGCCGAGCTCGGCCTGACCGACCGGCCGTTGATCGCCGCGGGCTACTCGTACGGCGCGGGCCTCGCCGTCGTGGCGGCCGCGGAGGCCGAGCGCTGGGGCATCCCCGTGCCGTCTGCGGTCTTCGGCGTGTTCCCGTACTTCGTCCGCGGTCACGATCGCGGCCCGCTCGTCGTGCCCCCGACCACGACGGTCACGATGCTCGTCGGCGACCGGGATCAGGTTGTGGGCGAGCGCGGGGCAGCGTCGATCGTCAACTCGATTGCGCCGCATCCGGCCGCGGTACGCGTGCTGGCGTCGGACGACGACTGCACGTACGGCCATCTCTCCGCTCTGCAGAGCACCCCCGCCGCGCAGTCCGCGTTCTGGTCGCCGCTCGACCGGATCGTGGATCGACTCGCACCGCTCTGACCCCAGAAGTACGAAGCACTCCTACCATTCGGCATGGCTCCACCGTGCCGCACTCCATCATCTGAGGACCTCATGACGATCGCCGCTGATTCCGCATCCAAGCTCCAGGCCTACGCCCATCCGGAGCGCCTCGTCACGACCGACTGGCTCGCCGAGCACCTCGGCGACAACGGCCTCGTCGTAATCGAGTCGAACGAGGACGTGCTGCTCTACCGCACGGGCCACATCCCCGGCGCCCATCACGTCGACTGGCATCTAGATCTCAACGACGACGTGATGCGCGATTACGTCTCGCCCGAGGCGTTCGCCGCCATGTGCAGCGCCCGCGGCATCACGCCCGACTCGACGGTCGTGGTCTACGGCGACAACTTCAACTGGTGGGCCGCGTACGCCCTCTGGGTCTTCAGCCTCTTCGGCCACGCCGACGTGCGCCTGCTCGACGGTGGCCGCGCCAAGTGGGTCGCCGAGGGCCGCGACATGACGACCGACGCTACCGTGGCGACGCCGAGCACGTACCCCGTCGTGCCGCGCGATGACGCGACGATCCGCGCCTTCAAGGAGGACGTGCTCAAGCACATCGGCAACGGTCCCCTCGTCGACGTGCGCTCGCCCGGCGAGTTCTCCGGCGAGCTGCTGCACATGCCCGACTATCCGCAGGAGGGCGTGCAGCGCGGCGGGCACGTGCCGACCGCGCAGAACGTGCCGTGGAAGCGCGCCGCCAACGACGACGGCTCGTTCAAGTCGGTCGAGGACCTGCGCGGCATCTACGAGGGCGAGCTCGGCATGAAGGCCGGCGACGATGTCATCACGTACTGCCGCATCGGCGAGCGCTCGAGCCACACGTGGTTCGTCCTCACGCACCTGCTTGGCTTCGAGCACGTCCGCAACTACGACGGCTCGTGGGTCGAGTGGGGCAACGCCGTGCGCGTGCCGATCGAGAAGCCTGCGTGAGCGAGCTGCCCCCGCGCCTCGCCGAGATCGTCGGCGAATTTCAGGAGGTCGACCGCACCGAGCGCCTCGACCTGCTGTTTGAGTACGCCAACGACCTGCCCGCTCTGCCGGCCCGCTTCGAAGGGCAGGATCTCGAGCGGGTGGACGAATGCCAGACGCCGCTGTTCGTGCACGCCGAGATCGAGGACGGTGACGTTGTCCGCCTCTACTTCGCGGCGCCCGATGAGGCACCGACGTCGAAGGGGTTCGCGGGCATCATCCACGCGGGCCTCGACGGCTGCACGATCGACGAGGTGCTCGGCACCCCGTCCGACTTCGCGGCGGGTCTTGGCCTGATCGAGGTCGTCTCCCCGCTGCGTATGCGCAGCGTCGGAGCCATCCTGGCGCGCGTCAAGCGCCAGCTGATGGAACGCGCCGCCGCGTAGGCTGCGCGGCTAGCATCCACCCATCACCAACGTCCCCTTTGAGGTGCATCGAGATATGAGCGCGACCGCAACGAAGATCCTGCCGAACTACATCAACGGCGGTTGGGTGCCGTCCACCAGCTCCGAGCTGCTGGACATCACGAACCCCGCTACCGGCGAGGTCCTCGCCCAGGTCCCGCTGTCGGGTGCCAACGACGTCGACGCCGCCGTCCAAGCTGCGCGTGCCGCCTTCCCCGCGTGGAAGGCCAAGAGCACGATCGAGCGTGCCCGCTGGCTCTTCGGCTTCCGCGAGCAGCTCGTCAAGCGCGCCGATGAGATCGCCGCGACCGCGACCCGCGAGATGGGCAAGACGTATCCCGACGCGCAGGCCGAGGTGGCCCGCATGATCGAGATGGTCGAGTGCGCCACCGCAATCCCGACGACGATGCAGGGACGCATCCTCGAGGGCGTCGCCACGAAGATCGACACCGAGACGATTCGCCAGCCCGTCGGCGTCTGCGCCGCGATCACGCCGTTCAACTTCCCGGCGATGGTCCCGATGTGGTTCCTGCCCTTCGCGATCGCCTGCGGCAACACGTTCATCCTGAAGCCGTCGGAGCAGGTCCCGATGACGCAGCAGATCGTGTTCGAGATCATCCACGAGCTCGGTCTGCCCGACGGCGTGGTCAACCTCGTCAACGGCTCGCGCGATGTCGTCAACGGCATCCTCGACCATCCGGGCATCGACGCCGTCTCGTTCGTCGGCTCGGCCTCGACCGCCGCGTACATCTACGAGCGCGCGGCCGCCAAGAAGAAGCGCGTCCAGGCGCTCGGCGGTGCGAAGAACTCGATGCTCGTCATGCCCGACGCGATCATGGACAAGACGGCCGACAACATCATCGGCTCGGCCTTCGGTGCTGCGGGCCAGCGCTGCATGGCCGGCTCGATCATCGTCGCCGTGGGTGGCGCGTGGAAGGACCTCGCCAAGGAGCTCCTGCCCCGTACCGAGGCGCTGACCGTCGGTGACGGCATGGAGTCGAGCACGAGCGTCGGCCCCGTCGTCTCCTGCGAGGCCCGCGACCGCATCCGCGGCATGATCGATAACGCCCTCGCGCAGGGCGCGACGCTGGCCATCGACGGCCGCTCGACTGGTCTGTCCGAGGAGGGCGCGTACGTCGGCCCGACGATCGTCCAGGGCGTCACCGCCGACATGGAGATCGCGCGCGAGGAGGTCTTCGGACCGGTCCTCAGCATCGTCGAGGTCGAGACGCTGGCCGACGCCATCGCCTTCGTCAACGGCTCGCGCTACGGCAACGGCACGTCGATCTTCACCGAGTCGGGCGCGGCCGTCCGCCGCTACCGCCACGAGGTCGAGGTCGGCATGATCGGCGTCAACGTCGGCGTCGCCGCCCCGGTCGCGTTCTTCCCGTTCTCGGGTTGGAAGGATTCGTTCCTCGGCGACCTGCATGCGCATGGCACCGATGGCGTCGACTTCTACACCCGCAAGAAGACCGTCACGACGCGCTGGTTCGCCGACGGCGAGTCCGGCAAGTACTTCGTCGAGCAGGGCGACTAGTTCTCGTGCCGGCAGCCAGGAGGGCATGACGTGTCCGTCATCCTGGTCACCGGTGCATCGACCGGCATTGGTCTCGCCGCCGCGCGCTGTCTGCGGGCGGCCGGCGAGACCGTCGTCGGGATCTCGCGCTCTGGGCGCGAGGGCACGGAGATCGCCGACCTCTCCACCGAGGACGGCGTGCGCGAGGCAGTTGCGATCGCCCGCCAGCACGGCCCGATCCGCGGCCTCGTCCTCAACGCCGCCACCGGCTCTGCGCAGGACGCCTCGGTCGGCGACCTGACGACCGAGGGCTGGCGCAACACGATGGCGATCAACCTCGACTCGCCGTTCATGACGATGCGCGAGGCGTGGCCCGATCTGGTCGCGGATGGCGCGGGCCGCATCGTGATGGTCGCCTCGACGGCCGCGACGTATGGCGAGGCCGGCACGACCGCGTACAGCGCGTCGAAGGCCGGGCTGCTCGGGATGATGCGCGTGGTCGCGCAAGACGGCGCACCGCACGGCCTCACCTGCAACGCGGTGCTGCCGGGCTGGGTGCGCACCGAGATGTCGGAGCGCAGCGCGGCTGCGACTGCAGCCCGCACCGATCGCACGACCGACGAGGTCTGGGCCGAGCGGTCCGCTGCCTACGCGGCCGGCCGCGTCGTCGACCCCGAGGAGGTCGGCGAGGTGATCGCGTTTCTCTGCTCGCGTGCCGCCAGCGGCGTGTCGGGCGAGGAGCTCCGCGTCGCCCTCGGCGGTGTCTGGTAGTCCCCTACTCCTGGATGCCGATCTCGCGCTGGTCGTGATCCTGGTCGATCGGCACGACGTTGCGGACGGCGATGGTGACGCCGACGATGATGATCGCGCCGCCGACAGCCTCTTTCCAGTCGAGACGCTCGCTCAGGAGCAGCGCCGAGAAGATCACGCCAAGAAACGGCTGGAGCGGCATGAACGCCACGGCCCGTGCGGAGCCCGCCTTGTGGATCGCGATGAACCAGAAGAGGTTCGCCATGATCAACGAGCCGATCAGCGCGTAGGCGATCGCCACCCAGCTCGACGGCGTCAGTTGGCTCCAGTCCATCTGCAGCGCCTGCGGTATGCCGACGAGGCCAATCAGCGGTGCGCCGACGAGCATCATGATCGCCGACACGTGCATGGCGCTGTAGTCCTTCAATAGGGGCCGCACCAGCACGCTGTAGCACCCCCACGTGATCGGCGCACCGAAGGCGATCAAGATTCCCTCGGCGCTGTTGATCGACATCGTCGCCCCCGTGCCGAGGATGACGAGGAAGACGCCGACGGCGGAGATCACGATCGCGACCCAGAACAGCGGTTTGACGAACTCCCAGCCGAGCGCGCGCGCCAGCAGCGCAGCCCACAGCGGCGTCGTGGCGAACACGAGCGTGACGATCGACGCCGACGTCTTCTCGAGTGCGTACATGAACGCGTACTGGTTGATGGCGATGCCGATCGCGCCGCCGATCAGAAACATCGGGATGTCCTTGCGCTTCACGCGCAGCGTGCCCTCGCGCCACAGCACGTACGCGATGTAGATCAGGCCGCCCGACGCGAAGCGGATGAACGAGAACGCCATCGGGCTCCACCCGTCGAGGCCGATCTTGACGACGGGGATGTTGAGCGCCCAGAGGGCGACGGTGGAGACCGTCAGCAGCAGCGCCAGGTCGAGCTTGGACGACCGCGTTCCCTCCACGCCACGAGGGTACGCCATCGCACCCGTCACCCGCCGCACGTACGCCCCGTACACTGCCGCCGTGCGCACGCTTCAGATCCAGCACGACCACACGAACCTGCTCGGCGCCTTTCACGATGTCTTTCATGGCGCTGGCGAGGTCGACCTCTGGCGGACGTTCGAGGACCCCGCGCCGGAGAGCCTGGCGCCGTATGACGCCGTGGTGCTGATGGGCGGCGTGGCCATGCCCGACGAGGACGATCGCTTCCCGTGGATCCCGCAGGAGCTGCGGCTGCTGCGCGAGGGTCTCGAGCGCGACTTACCCATGCTCGGCGTGTGCTTCGGCGGCCAGATCCTGGCCCGCGCGGCCGGTGCCGGTGTTGGCCCGTCGACGACCGAGCAGGGCTGGTTCGACATCGGGCTCAACGAGGCCGGTCAGGCCGATCCCCTCCTCGGGCCGCTCGGTGCGGGCTACCGCGCGTTCGAGTGGCACCACTACAACTTCCAGATGCCGCCCGGGGCCGTGCCGCTCGCGCAGAACGCCGCGGGCAACCAGGCGTACCGCATCGGCTCGGCCGCGTGGGGTCTGCAGTTTCACATCGAGGTCGATCGGAAGACGGTCGAATGGTGGATGGACGTCGGCGAGTGGAATCTCGATGAGCACAACGTCGACAAGGACGCCATGCGCGCCGATACGGAAGCACTCGTGGAGGGCAATGCGGAGGCGGCTGCCGATCTCGCGCGGCGCTTCGTCGAGATCGCGCGTCAGCACGGCCACGCGTAGGCGCAGAGCGAAGGACACGGCATGCGAACGCTGATCATCCAGCACGACCACGATGGCTACCCGGGCGCGCTGCTCGAGCCGATCGAGCGCGCCGGCTCCGTGCAGCGCTGGGAGACGTACACGCATCCCGAGCGCCCGGATCTCGACGGCATCGACGCGATCGTCTCGCTGGGCGGCACGGCGCATCCGGATCAGGACCACGCCGAGCCGTGGCTCGCAGCCGAGCTCGACCTGCTGGAGGAGGCACTCGATCTCGGCATCCCGATCCTCGGCGTCTGCCTTGGCGGCCAGCTGCTGGCGCGCGCCGCGGGTGGCCAGATTGGCAAGGTCGAGACGCCCGAGGTGGCGCGATTCGCCGACGTCGGCGTGCTGCCCGACGCTGTTGACGATCTGCTCTTCGCTGGCCTGCCGCGCCCGTTCTTCGGCTTCGAGTGGCATTGGTACGGCTTCCGCGCTCCGCCCGGTGCGACGCTGCTGGCCCAGAACGAGTCGACGCATCAGGCCTTCCGCGTCCAGAACCGCGCTTGGGGCCTGCAGTTCCACATTGAGGTCACGGCCGAGACCCTGATGGAGTGGGCCGACGCCGCACCCGAGACGATCGAGGAGTTTGGCGGTCGCGAGCGCTTCAACAAGACCGTCGAGACGTTCATCGGCCAGTCGACCGCCGCCGCCAAGGAGCTGGCGGAGCGCTTCATGGTCGTCGCCGCTGTCGCCAACGGCGAGCTCGGCCCCGAGGTCCTCGCCTCGCTCGAGGTGCGCCCCGATCCGATCGCCGAGGCGCAGGCGGCCGGTGTCCCGCCCGACGTGATCGAGGCGATGTCGCGCATGCGCACCGAGCAGCGCTTCTAACGGTCATTCTGGGCCCGGCCCCAATCTGACCGTTTCTGCGCCAATTTGGATCCGGATCCAAATTGACCGTTTTCGGGACAGATTGGATCCGGATCCAAATTGACCGTTTTCGGGACAGATTGGATCCGGATCCAAATTGACCGATTTCGCGTCAATTTGGGGCCGGGCCCAAACTGTCACGCGTGCGTCCCATGGAGCGGGACGGCACTTGCCTGCGGCACGTGCGGGCGTACGATGCCGCCATGGAGCACCTGCTCTCCCCCATCGAGCTGCGCGGCAAGCGCATCAAGAACCGCGTGACGATGACTGCACATACGCAATCGTACTCCGACAACGGCATCCATGGCGATCGCGTGCGCGACTACTACGCCGCGCGTGCGGCGGGCGGTACCGGCCTGCTGGTGATGGAGCCCGTGCCACCGCATCCGACGGGCCGCGTCACGCCGCAGAACTACGACCACACCAAGCCGGGCTTCGTCGAGGGGCTCAAGCGCACCGTTGATGCCGTGCACAGCCACGGCGGCACGCTGATCAACCAGATCTACCACATGGGTCCGAACGCCGACCCCCTGGCGACGGGCGGCGAGCAGTGGGGTCCGTCGGACGCACCCGGCTACTTCGGCGTTGGGCGCATCCATGCGATGACGACCGCGGAGATCGACCTGATCGTCGAGCGTTTTGCCGACTGCGCCGCGACGATGATGAAGTCGGGCACCGACGGCATCGAGCTGATGTTCTCGTACGACACGCTCGTCGACGCGTTCTTCTACGACGACCGCAATCTGCGCACCGACCAGTACGGCGGCTCGTTTGAGAACAAGACGCGCTTCGCCGTCGAGCTCCTCCGTGCCGTACGCGGCGCGATCGGCGACGACCCGGTTCTCGGCGTCACGATCAGCGTGCGCACGCCCGACTTCGAGCGCCTTGTCCAGCACCTCGAGGCCGAGTGCGACGTCGACTACATGGGCATCGGCAACGGCGACTACCAGCACACCGAGCTGATCATCCCGCCGCTCGATATCGAGCCCGGCATCGGCATCCCCAATGCTGCGCGCGCGAAGGCGGTCGCGAAGGACGTCCTGATCCTTGCCGAAGGCAAGATCAACAGGCCCGAGCTCGGCGAGCAGGCCCTCGCCGCTGGCAGTTGCGATCTCGTCGGCATGACGCGCGCGTTGATGGCCGATCCCGACTTGGTGCGCAAGCTCGAGCGCGGCGATGGCGAGCGCATTCGCCGCTGCGTCGGCCAGAACGTGTGCATCGCGCGTCGCCTGCGCAAGTTCCCGATCGCGTGTGCCCAGAACCCGGCTTCGGGCTACGAGGGCGAGCGCGCCATCTCCCCCGCCCCGACGCCGGGCCACGTGGTCGTGGTCGGCGGTGGCGTGGCGGGCCTCGAGGCTGCGCGCATGTCGGCCGAGCGCGGGCATCGCGTCACGCTGCTCGAGGCTACCGACGCCCTCGGTGGCCAGATCGCCCGCACCTCCACCCTGCCGATTCTCGGCTCGCTCAACGATCTGTGGAGCTGGCGCGCCAACGAACTCAACGAGCTCGGCGTCGACGTGCGGCTCAGCACCCCGGCGACGGCCGACCTCGTCGCCTCGCTCGAGCCCGATCATGTCCTCGTTGCCACCGGCTCGCGAGCGCAGTCGCCCGAGCACACGATCGCCGTCGACGACTGGCTGCGCGGTGCCGAGCTGCCGGCGGGCGACGTGCTGCTGGTCGACGAGGAGGGCAGCCGCAAGGCGAGTGGTCCCGCCGAGGCGCTGGCTCTCGAGGGCCGCAACGTGATCATGATCCCCGACGGCATCGACCCGCTCTCGGAGATCACCGAGAACCACGCCGAGCGCCCCGTGTTTCAGCGCCTGCGCGATGCGGGTGTGACGATCTACTCCGACGTGATCGTGCAGGACATCGGCCCGGGCTCGGTGACGATCGTCGGTCGCTACGACGGCGTCGAGCGCACGCTCAAGTCGCCCGTCGTCTTGCACTCGGGCCGCCATGCGGCAGACGACGCGCTGTGCGTCGAGTTGGTCGAGCGTGGCCTCGATGCCCGCCCGGTTGGCGATGCGCGCTCGCCGCGCCGCTGGGAGGACGCCATCCACGATGGCTACCTCACGGCCGGCGCACTCTAAATAGCCCGATTTGCAGGCATTTTGTGCGTAACGGGGTGGTGACGATCGCGCGCGCCTTCACCTAGGCCCACAGCAGGATCACGCCGAGGCGCGGCCGATAACGACCCGCGATCTTCACCGAGCGCTCACGGAATCGGGCCCTCGCCGTCCGTTGCACCCCGGACGCTTGTCGTGGAATACCGGTACGAGAAGAGGAGTCACACCATGGCCCTGGTCGACCTGCACCTACACTCCCGCGCCTCCACCGAGACGGGGAACTGGTTCCTCAAGAATGCGGTGCTGCCCGAGTCATACACCGATCCGGAGCAGGCCTATCGCAAGGCCAAGGATCAGGGCATGGACTTCGTGACGCTGACGGATCACGACACGATCCGCGGCGCGCTTGAGATCGCGCATTACCCCGACGCCTTCGTGAGCGTCGAAGCCACCACGCGCTTCCCGGATGACGACACGCCCCTCCATGTCCTCTGCTGGAACGTCTCCGAGTCCGACTTCGCCGCCATCGACGCCGCACGCCCGAACGTGTTCGAACTGGTCGACGAGCTCGAGCGCCGCGGTGTCACGCACGCTTTGGCACACCCGCTCTACCGGATCGGTGCCGCCCTCACGCCGGCGCACATCGAGAAGTGCCTGCTGCTCTTTCCGATCTGGGAAGGTCGCAACGGTGCCCGCAGTCGCGACGGCAATACGACGGCGGTGCGCATCGCACAGTCGGCGACGCCGGACTTCCTCGACAAGCTCGCCGAGAAGCACGCGATTCGTCCGCGCACGTGGGCAGCCCGCTCGCTGACCGCCGGCAGCGATGACCACGGCCTGCTGGACGCTGCCGCGACGTACACCGAGACACCGCGCGCAACGTGCGTCGAGGACGTCCTCTTTCACATCCGCTCTGGCGCGACCACGCTGCACGGCCAGCATGGCTCGACGGCTGCGCTGTCGCACGCGATGATCGGCCTCGCCATCAAGGCCGCCGGTGAGCGGGGTGCCTGCCCCGTGCCGGGACCGCTGCGGGGCCTTGTGGGTGACATGCTCGAGCACCCGCTGCCGCCAGCGGACACAGACGAGAGCGGTGCCGCGGCGGGCGATCTCGAGCGGCGCATCAAAAACGACAAGGACGTGCGTCGCGCCTGGCGCAATACGTACCACCTCCCGGAGGGAGCCGAGCGCAGCCACGCACGTCTGAAGATCGCCGCCACCTGGGCCCAGCGTTCGTTGCTCGAGCAGGTCATCGCCACGAACGACATCGGTGGCGTTGGCGGCATCGGCAACCGCATCGGCATGTTGATGGGCGCGCTGATGCTCGCCACGCCGTACCTGACGAGCGCCGGATACCACGCCGCCGAGGCCCGGCACGCCCGCGGCATTGGTCGCGAGTTCTTCGGCGACCCGATCGAGTCGGGCACGCCGCCGCGCACGTTGATGCTGACCGACACGTTCGACGAGCTCAACGGCGTGGCCGGGACGATGCGCAACTTGGCCGACCGTGCGGCTGCGATCGACCTGCCGATCACCGTCGTTGCGCCGGGTGAGAAGTCTGCCAAGAAGAACGGCCTGATCACGGTACGACCATTGGTGTCGCTGCCGGTCCCGGCCTATCGAGACGACAGCTTGGCACTCGGCATCCCGTCGCTGATCGAGTTGCTCGACATCGTCGAGGAGTCCGGTGCCCAGGCAATTCATGCAGCGACTCCGGGCCCGATGGGGCTAGCCGGAATGCTGGTGGCGCGGGTGCTGGGGCTGCCGTTCGCGATCACCCACTCGACGCAGCTGGCGCGCTACACGCTGGCGCTGACGGGCGACCGGCTCGCAGCCGAGGCGGTGCGCGCGTCGTCGACCTGGCTCTACAAGCAGGCGGATCTGGTCTTCACCCCCACCGCGCTGGTCGCCGACGGGTTGGCGGCCGAGGGCATTGACACCGACAAGATCCGCATCTTCGGGCGCGGCGTCGATACGCGCCGCTTCGACCCGAGCCGACGCTCGTGGTTCGCGCGCCGCGCTCTGACACGCGATGCGGACGCGGTGCTCGTGCTTGTCGTCGCGCGTCTCTCGGAGGAGAAGGGCATCGACCGGCTGATTGACGCAGTCAACATGGTCGCGTGCGAGGGCCACAAGGTGCGCCTCGCCATCGTCGGCGACGGTCCGGCGCGTCCTGCACTCGCGGCCAAGCTCGAGCACTCGCAACACAAGTTGCTCGGCCCGATGGCGGGTCCCCGCCTTGCCGCGGTGTTCGCATCGGCCGACATCTTCTGCCTGCCGTCGCTGACGGAAACGCTCGGTCAGGTCGCGCTCGAGGCCCAGGCCAGCGGCGTGCCGACGATCGTGCCGCGCGACACGGCGCTCGCCGAGCAGGTCATCGACGGTGTCACGGGCATCCACGCGGAGAGCGCATCGGCCAAGGACATCGCCGCTGTGCTGCTGCCACTCGTGATCGACGAGAATCGTCGCCTGCGGATGGGTGAGGCGGCACGGGCGTCGATGGTGGCGCGCCCGACCTGGGACGACATCTTCGCCGGGCTCGTTGACGACTACGCCGACCTGCACCGGGATGATCCGGTCGAGCGGTTGATGCTCCGCCGTCCGATCGAGGCGGGAGTGCTCTGAGGATGCGTGTTGTCGATGTCACGCAGTGGTACGCCCCGCGCTCTGGCGGCATCCGAACGTATCTGCACGCCAAGGCGGTCTTCGCAGCCGAGACGCGTCGCTCGCACGCGTTGATCGTGCCCGGGACGGCGGGGAAGGTGACCCGCATCGAGCGCAGTCCCATCATCGAGGTGCCGGGTCTCCCCACCGCACAGGAGACCGGCTATCGCCTGATCCCGCACCCCCGTCCGATTCTCCAGGCGCTTGACCGTCTCGAGCCTTCCGTCGTGGTGGTGCATGACGCCACGGCGTTCCCTCGCTCGCTGTGCCGGTGGGCTCGCACGCAGGGCGTTCCCGTGGTGATGCTCGTGCACTCCGAGCTCGAAGCGGGCGCTGCAGGTATTCCCGCGCCGCTGCGGCTGCCGACGCAACACGTCCTCCGTGTCGTGCAGTCACGGGGCATCGACGGCCCGGATGCCGTGATTGCGACGTCGAATTCCGTTGCCGACCGTCTGCGCTCGCGCAGCGGAATCCATATCTACGTGTCGCCACTCGGTGTTGACACGGGCGTGTTCCATCCGCGAGAGCCCGACGATCGCCTGCGCCGGGCCTTGGCGCAGCCCAACGAGACGCTCCTCGTGCACGCCGGGCGACTGTCGTCCGAGAAGCGTCCCGAACTCCTGATCGATGTCATCGCCACCTTGCGCGACTCGTGCGTGCTCGCGATTGCGGGCTCAGGATCTGCCGAAGACGACCTGCGGCGACGCGTCGCCGCCCAAGGATTGGAGGAGCGAGTGCGATTTCTCGGCCACGTCGATGATCGTGAGCAGTTGGCCCGCCTCTACGCGGTGGCGGACTGCTTCGTGCACGTCAACTCCGGCGAGACGTTCGGGCTCGCTCCCCTTGAGGCGCTGGCCTGCGGCTGCAGAGTCGTGTTGCCGGCTGACTGCGGCGTCGCTGAGGCAGCCGGTACGGGCGAGCTTGTCACCGTCGAGCCGAACAGTGTCGCTGCGCTGGTCGATGGCATCCACGATGCCCTCTCGCACCCGCGGCCACAACCCGAGGTCGATCAGTTGTCATGGCACCGCACCTTCGAGCGCGAGTGGGCGCTGTACGGCCTGCTCGCTGGACGCGCCGCGGCGGGCGAGGCGGTCGCGTGACGGCCCGTTTCGCGATCGCCATTCATGACGTTGCGCCGAGCTGGTTGCCGGAGGCGCAGGAATGGCGCTCGTTGATCGCCGAGCGGACGACGGCCCCTGTGGCACTGCTCGTGGTGCCGCGCTTTCGCCTGATCGATACGTGGGACGGCGAGAACCTCGACTGGCTGCAGCGCCAGGTGACAGCCGGCGACGAACCGGTGCTCCACGGCTACACCCACGCCACGACCGATCCTGATGATGAGCGCGAGTTTCGGGGCGTGTCGGCACTCGAGGCGCGCGGGCGCGTGATGGCGGGCCTGGCGGCGCTGCGGACGATGGGCGTGCAACCCCGCGGGTTCATCGCCCCCTGTTACAACGGTGCGTGCGACCGCTGGTTCGAGTCCGAGCGGTCGGGCATTGCGTGGTGGGCGACGCGGCTCGATCTGCGCACGCGCGGTCGCGCCGCGACGGCGCCCGCGATCGGCTTGGGATCGTCGACGCCGACGCGACGACGGATGACACCCGCGGCAGCGATGTGGGGTCTGCGGCTGGCGCAGCGTCATGCGCGCTACCGCATCGATCTGCACCCGGCCGATATCCGCCACGACCGTCTGCGGAGTGCCGGCGTCGAGCTGATTGAGCGAGCCCTCGAGTCGGGCGATCAGTTGGTATCGCACGAGGCTCTCATCGACGCTGTCGCCGATTCGGCCGAGGCATCACCTGCCGCAGCCGTCTAGCGACGCGAGCGCGCCCGCTATCCCGCGACGATGGCGACGACGCCCAGCAGCGCGAGGCCCGCACCGACCCGCTGCACGCCTGACAGCCGCTCGTCGAGCTTGATCCGCGCGAGCAGGATCGTCACGACCGGGTAGAGGCTCGACAGCACCACGGCCACGCTGAGGTTGCCGAGCGAGGTGGCGTACGCGAAGGCGACAAACGCCGCGGTGTCCATCAGCCCGACGGGCGCAATCGCCATGAACGATCCCCGCGGCGCGGTCGTGGTGCCACGTCGCAGACCAATGGCGAGGCCAATCAGCAGGAGCGGGAGGCCGAACGTGCGCTGCATGGTGACGCCCCAGAGCGGCGAGTCCTGCGAAATCTGGTCCATTGCGATGTAGAAGACGGTCAGGATCGCGACGCCGATCAGCGCGATCGGCACGGCGCCGTACTTGCCGTGCTTGATGTCGCCCTCACCGGCGTGGCGGCTGACGAGCACGACACCGGCAATGGCGAGCGCGATGCCGCCGAGCTGCATGATGCTCGGGCGCTCGCCCAGCATGGTCACGGCGATGACGGCGGGGCCGGCGGACGAGCACGCGAAGATCGGCGCGATCACACCGATCGGCCCGCGCGCCAAGGCGGTGAAGAACACGACGTGCCCGACCGAGCCGGCGACGCCCGCCACGATCATCCACGGCAGCAGACTCCAGCCGGGGAACGCCTCCTGCACGAAGTACAGCGCGACGAGCACGGGCACGAGGCCGACGATCTCGGAGTACACGGCGACCAGCAGTGCGCTGTAATTGCGCGCGCGAATGGCGCCGACGAAGTCCGCAACGCCCCACGTCGACGCAGCGCCAAGCGACAACACCAGCGTCCACATGTCAACAGCCTATCGGGCTGGCTACGGATGCACGCCGAGCGCCTCGGCGAGGCCAAGGCGGACGTCGTGCATGTTCTCGAACGGGATGTACGGGTAGCCCTCGCGCTCCAGATGCGTGATCAGGCTGGCCCGGGCAAACCGCACCTCGGCGTCTTCGGCAGCGCACAGATCGGAGTAGCCGTCGCCGACGTACGCCACGCGGCGCCCGGCGGCGAGCGCAGCCACTTCGTCGCGCTTGCAGCGCTCGCCGCAGTGGTCGCATAGCGCGCGCTCGCGAAAGCGCACGCGCATGCCCTCGGGCCCAAACTCCACCTCGTGCGCGCTCACGGTCAGGTCAAACCCATGTGCCTGCAGGATCGCGTGGATCAGCGACTCGAAGCCGGCCGAGACGACGATCGGCTCGATGTCGTGCTCGGCACAGAAGGCGAATAGCTCGCGCGCGCCGGGGCGAATCGCCACGGTGTCGACCAGAAAGGAGGTGATCTCCTCGCGCGTCGCCGTGATGTTGGCGATCTGCTGGGCGAGGCACTGATCGAGCGTGATCTCGCCGTTGGCGAGCGCCAGATCGGCCACCTCGAAGTCCTCGGGCGCCCAGCGGGCCGAGAACCAGTCGACGGTGTCGTGCGTGGCGAGCGTACCGTCGAAGTCGATCGCGAGCAGCATGCTCATGCGGCGGGCTCCTCGTCGGGCGCCAACGCGCGCAGGTCGTCGCGCGGGATCGCCAGGTCGGGCATGCCGTACTGCTCGCTCAGGAACTCGCCGAGCCTGGCGATGTGCACCGCCGCCTTGCGCGTGCCCTCGGCGCTGTCGGCCAGGGCGTGCGCGCGGTGCCAGACCACGAAGTCGCGCAGGTCGTCGGGCTTGAGGGTCTCGAGCGGCTGCGCAACGCGGTCGCCGAGCTCCATCCGAAACAGGCGCAGCGTTCGCCGGTACGACGTCTGCGGCGTGACGGCGAGCGACTCGATCCACTCGTCCTCGAAGGCGTCGAGCGCCTCCCCGATCGTCATCACGACAGCGTTCCGCTCTCGGCGTGGCGGGCGATGGCGCGCAGCAGCGACGAGCGCACAAGATTGGAGGCCGGCTTGACGAGGCGCCAGTACGGATTGAAGCGGCGCTCGGCGAGCGGACCGACGACGATGCGCGTCTCGGTGATGAGGAGCGTGCCGTACGTCGCGCCAGCGCAGCGGATGCTGACGGCGACCTTGACGGCGTCGAGCGCTTCGGCCGCCATGAAGGCCGCGGCATCGCCAACGGCCCGCTCGGGCGCACCGCCGGGCCAGGGACGCCCGATGAAGCCAATGCAGACCTCTTCATCGTCTTCGCCGAGGCGCACGAAGCCGGGCTCGAAGTCGCCGGTCTGCACGAACGGCCTGTCGATGCCGCGACTCTCGCCCTTGGTGCGCACGGCGACGAGCAGGGAGGCCAGGCGGGCCTCTTCGAGCGAGGTCTCGCGAATCGCCTGGGCCACGCGCTCAGGCGACGCCTGCACGTCGCGTCCTTGCACCATGCGGTACGTCCACGTCGGGACGATCGCGTCGAGCAGCGTAGGCACGGCGTGGTCGGAGGCCATCGGGAGCATGGTATGGGACAATCCCTGCCATGGAGCCCACCGCCAGCGACGTGGACCGCCTGATCGGTCCCGCTACCCCGCACTTTGCGTACCAGATCCGCCAGCGTGTCGAGAATCTGATCGCCGACCTGCCTGCCGATCATGCCGTACGCGCGTACGCGGCTGAGCGCCTTGCCCTCTTGGATGGCCTCGGCCACACCACCTCCAAGGGCGACTGGGGCGATCCCAGCCAGCCGGCGTGAGCGGCTCGCTCGAGGGGCGTCTCGCCCTGGTGACAGGCGGCTCGCGCGGCATCGGCCGCGCCATCACGCTCGATCTCGTACAGCGTGGCGCCACGGTCGCCTTCTCGTATCTCCGCAACGGCGATGCCGCCGACGAGACGCTCGCGCAGGTCAAGGCGCTCGGCGGCACCGCGTACGCGATCAAGGGCCGTATCGACGACACCGAGCGCTGCAACGCGCTGGTCGATGAGGCCGCCGAGCAGCTGGGCGGCCTCGATCTGCTCGTCTCGAATGCCGCTTCGGGCGTCATCCGCCCGCTGATGGAGCTGACGGAGAAGCACTGGGACTGGACGCTCGACACCAACGCGCGTGCGCTGATGCTGCTGTCGCAGCGTGCGGCACCGCTGATGGAGGCCCGTGGCGGTGGCGGCATCGTCGCGATCTCGTCGCTCGGCTCGTTCCGCGTGCTCGACAACTACACCCTCGTCGGCGTCTCCAAGGCGGCGCTCGAGGCGTGCGTGCGCTACCTCGCAGTCGAGCTCGCCCCGAAGGGCATCCGCGTCAACGCCGCTTCGGGTGGCGTGGTCCACACCGACGCGCTCGACCATTTCGACAACAAGGACGAGATGCTGGCAATGGGCGATCGCACACCGGCCGGCCGCATCGTCGAGCCGCAGGACATCGCGAACGCCGTCGCCTGGCTGGCCGGCCCCGAGTCCACCATGATCGTCGGTCAGACGCTGATCATCGACGGCGGCTACTCACTGCCTGCCTGACGCGCGCTCGCGCTACGACCCGAGCGTGGCGCGAAAGCGCGAGCCGCCGCTGTCTGCCGGCAAGAGGCCCCACTGCCCGCCCACATCGTCGAGCCAGGCGTTGATGATCGCCGTGCCGTTGCCGGGCGCGGCGCCACGCTGGGCGCCGACGTTGGAATACCGGAGACGCTAGCCCTTTGGCGCCTGCGGAGCACGCGAATGGACAGCCAATTCCGCGTCACGGTCGGAATCGGCTACGCCGATTCCGTCGCGCCCGAAGGGCGCAGCCGTGAATGGGCTAACCCGACGGCGAAGCCGACGGGTATGCGATCGCGCCGCTTGGAACGGGCGTCAGCCCGTTCCATAGACGCCCGAGGGCGTCAGCCCTTGGGCGTCGCAGGCGCGTTCGCAAACATCCCCTTATACAGCGACTCGCCACCGTCGAGCACGAGCGTCTCGCCGGTGATGTACCCGCCCTCGTCCGACAGCAGGAAGCGCGCACTGTTGGTGATGTCCTCGAGACTGGCGAAGCGGCGCAGGGGAATGTTCTGCGTCATGGCGGCGCGGATCTCTTCGGTCGGGAAGAGGTTGGCCGAGGCGGCTTCGGTCTCGGTCGGTCCCGGGGCGAGGCAGTTGACGCGGATGCCCATGGGCGCCCACTCGACGGCGAGCGTCTTGGTGAGGTTCCAGACGCCGGCCTTGGCGGCGGCGGAGTGCGCCGTGCCGGGATTGCCCGTCCACGCGTAGGTGGCGATGATGTTGAGGATCGAGCCGGTGTCCTTGGCCGCGTTCGGGAAGCCGAGGCCGAAGGCGCGCGAGCAGTAGAAGGTGCCGTTGAGGACGATGTCGATGACGGCACGCCAGCCGTTGGGCGACATGTCGATCGCGTCGGCGACGAAGTTGCCGGCCGCGTTGTTGACGAGCGTGTCGGGCGCGCCGAACGTCGAGGTGGCGCCGGCGAAGAACGCGTCGATCTGCTCGGGGTCGCGCACGTCGCACGGGAAGTGCGCGCACTCGCCGCCGGCGGCCTTGACGAGCTCGACGGTCTCTTCGAGGGGCTCGGGGCGGCGACCGCAGATCGCGATCTTGGCGCCGCGCGAGCCGAGGTCGATGGCCATCGCGCGGCCCATGCCGCTGCCGCCACCGGTGATTGCGATTACGCGTCCGTCGATTCCGGTGCTCATGCGTCGTCCTCCATCGTTTCGGCGGCGGGGCCGCTCAGGGGCACAAGGTACTGCTCCAGGACGTCTTCGGCGAAGGCACGCGCCGCGCCCATCGCACCTTCGACGTTCTCGCGAAAGCGGTCGGGCGCGCCTTCGCGCGACAGCATGCGGATCGCGTTCCAGAGCTTCTCGGCGAGCGGCTCGAGCGGGTCGAGGCCGGCGCCCGTCAGCCGCGCCGACACCTGCCCGGCGGTCTCCTTGAGGAGATCGAAGCGGTCGGCGATCAGCGACGCGGCCCCGGCCAACTGGTCGAGGTAGGCCGGGTCGGCCACGCGGATGCCCTGCACGAGCGGCTGCAGTTCTTCGAGCGCTTGGTACATGGCGTGGGTGGCGAGCACGGCGTCGGCCTCGTCGAGCTCGCCGGCCAGGCGCCACGCCTCGGCCAGCAGTGGGAGGGCGTCGTCGATGGCGAGCGCGGCCGCCGTCTCCTCGGCTGCCTCGCAGATCGCGGCCAACTCGACGGCCTGGCGGATCACATGGCGCTCATCCAGCGGGGAACCGGCAGCGTCGATCACGACCCACCCGAGCCCCTCGCCCTGCGGCACCGCGCAGATGAACAGCTCGCCGCGGCGCAGGTCGCTCGCAGGGATCACGCCCCGCGGCGGGCTACCCAAGAGCACTTCAACATGAGCCGCTGCCGCCTCGATCGCGATAGGTTCCATGTCGCGAGCGTAACCGGAATCACCATCGTCCAGGGCAGGCGGCAGTCCCGGGGACAGGTTGGGGTAGGATTGAGCCATGGCACAGACCTCTGAGCAGCAGGCACCGACCACCACCGGTATTTCCGACGCTGTCGTCGAGTGGCGACGCGAGACGTTGGAGCGCGCCGGTCTCGACAACGAGCGCGCCGAGCGCATCGCCGCGTCCGACGCGGACCTGCACGAGGCTGTCCGCCTACTCGAGCAGGGCTGCGCGCCCGAGCTGCTCGAGCGCATCCTGCTCTAGGGCGCTCAGCGCCCTAGCCCGGCCGCGTGCTTGCCTTCACGCACGACCGCTGGATCTTTCCGCTGCCGCCGGGTAATCGGTTTCCGCAGGAGAAGTATCGGCTCGTGCGGGAGCGCGTCGAGGGCCTGGCGGGCGTCGAGGTGCGCGAGGCACCGCCGATCACGTGGGACGACGCGTTGCTTGTGCACGACGCCGAGTGGATCCGCCGCATTCGCCATGGGCTGCTGACGCGGCGCGAGGAGGCGGCACTCGGGTTGTCGTGGTCGCCCGAGCTCGCGACCCGCACGCTGCACGCGACCGGCTCGACTGTCGCAGCGACGCGGGCGGCGATGGTCGACGGTGTAGCGGCGGCGCTCGGTGGCGGCACCCACCATGCGCATCGCGCGGTCGGCCGTGGCTACTGCCTCGTCAACGACATTGCCGTTGCGATTGAACTGATGCGTTTGGACGGATTCATAGGCAAATGTCTTATTTTGGATCTCGACGTGCACCAGGGCGATGGCAACGCCGACTGCTTCGCCGACGACGATGCGGTCACCGTCGTCTCGCTCCACGGCGCCCAGAACTACCCGTTCGTGCGCGTGCCGGGCGACATCGACGTCGACGTGCCCGATCGCACCGGCGATGACGGCTACCTCGCGTTGCTCGACGCCACGCTCGCCCAGCTCGATGCCTATGGCCCCTTCGACCTCGCGTTCCTGCTGGTTGGCGCCGATCCGTGGGAGGGCGATCGTCTTGGCCGCCTCTCGCTGACGGTGCCGGGCCTTGCCGAGCGCGACCGCCGCGCTATCCACTGGATCCGCGACCGCGACATCCCGCTCGTCGTCACCCTCGCGGGCGGCTACGGCGAGCCGATCGAGACCACGGCCGATATCCAGGCCCGTGCCATCGAGTTAGCCGCAGATCGTGGATAACGCTACACCTGTATAGCCCCGCAACGGCAGGATTTCGGCGGCACTACCCGTACGTAGACGGCATGGATACCAACATGTCTCGCAAGCTGATCGCCGAGGCGATTGGCACCTTCCTCCTTGTGTTTCTCGCCGTTGGCGCAGCGATCTTCGGCATTGCCGCGGGCGTTGGCGTTGATGGCGCGGGCCCCGGCAGCGGCGTCGTTGGCGTCGCTCTGGCCTTCGGCCTCGTGCTGCTCGGCCTGGCCTACGCGTTCGGCCCGATCTCGGGTGCGCACGTCAACCCCGCCGTCACCCTCGCGATGCTCCTCGGCCGGCGCATGCCGGTGCAGGAAGCGATCGGCTACTGGATCGCCCAGTTCGTCGGCGCGATCGCAGCGGGTGGCCTGCTCAAGCTGTTCGTCTCGTCGTTCGGCGTCACCGACTACACCGGTGGCCTTGGCACCAACTCGTATAACAACGGCGCGATCGACCTGACGGGCGCCTTCATCATCGAGGCGCTGCTCACCGCCGCCTTCGTCCTGGTGATCCTCCTCGTCACGGAGCGCGTCGCGGCCCCGGGCTTCGCCGGCCTCGCGATCGGTCTGGCGCTCGCCGCAGTGCATCTCGTCGGCATCCCGCTGACGGGCACGTCGGTCAACCCCGCCCGCTCCCTCGGCCCCGCCCTGTTCGCCGGTGGCGATGCCCTCGGCCAGGTCTGGCTGTTCATTCTCGCACCGCTCGTCGGTGGCGTGATCGCCGTCCTCGTGTGGCGCCTGATCCGCACCTCCGATGCCGAGACCGAGGCGCTGGTCGCCGGCTCCGAGCGCGAGTAACTCCTCAACCTCCGAGCGCACGTAACGCTCAACGCACGTCGGGCCCGTCTCCCAGCCTCACCGGCCGGGAGGCGGGCCCGTTTGCGTTTGTGGGGTGCCCGAAGCCGACGCCACCGTTGTCACAGCCGACGCCACCGTTGTCACAGCCGACGCCACCGTTGTCACAACCGACGCCATCGACGACGGGAACACCTCGAGGTGGCTCGGTCGGTAACGACCGATTCACCTCGAGGTGATCCCGTCGCCTTGGTTGATCAACCTCGCCAGCAGTGGCCGCGGCTGCCGAGACCCTTGGAACTAGGCAACGCGATGACCTTGAGGTGAATCGGTCGTTTCCGACCGAGCCACCTCAAGGCCTTCGCGTCGTCCAGCGCGATCAACCCCAGACCGCCGGCCCCTTCATCTCCACGAAGTCCGGTGCGGGTATGAACCCGAGCTTGCGGTTGATGGCGCGCATGGGCTCGTTGCCGATCGCGTTCTCGGTCGTCATGCGCTCCGCGCCGGCTGCGAGCGCCCACGCGATCGCGGCGTGCTTGAGCGCCTGCGCGATCCCCCGCCCCTGCCACGGCTTGCGCACACCGGTCAGCATGTGCCCGATCGAGCGGCCGCGTTCCATCACGCACAGCCGGCAGAAGCCCACAACGACATCACCTTCGACGGCGAGCAGATACGCGTCGAGCGGTCCGTTCGGGATGTCGACGTCACGCACGCGCCACTCCTCGAAGGTGCCCGCCGAGACGGGCTCGGGATCGGGCAGCGCGGCGAAGACCTCGACGGCCGTCTCGTACGCGCTCTGGCGCAGCTCGGGCCGCAACGCCAGCGACGTCAGCTCGATGCCCTCGGGCAGCACGACCGGCGGTGCCACAACCCCCGCCAGCGGCAGCTCGACACACGCCATGCGGTCGTACTCCTCGAACCCGCGCGCCGCGAGAAAGGCAATGCCCTCGGGCCGCCCTCCGCTACACGGCACGAGTAGCGACTCCTTGCCGCGCTCACACGTGACGCGCCGGCACCAGTCGAGCAGTGCGGCCCCAATCCCCTGCCCGCGATGCGCAGGCACGACGCCAAGCTCGCACCAGACGGTCGGGTACTCGGGCGGTTGCACCCAGATGCGCCCCACCGTCGCAAACCCGACGGCCGCACCGTCGAGCCACGCCACGACGCGTCGCTGCTCGGGATCAAGCGGTATGGCGGCGAGCATCTGCGGCACGCTGCGGTCCCACTCGGGCTGCGTCGCAAACAGGAGGTCCGAGACGACGGCGAGGCCGTCTTCGTCGAACCCGACCTCGACGAGCTCGAGGCCGCTCGGGCTCATCGCCCCTTGAAGTCCGGGGCGCGCTTCTCGGTGAAGGCGCGCAGGCCTTCCTTGGCGTCCTCGGTGGAGAAGAGGATCGAGAAGAGGTCGGCCTCGACCATGTAGTTGGTCGCGAGGTCGCCGGCGAGCGCGCGGTTGGTGGCCTCTTTCGCGTAGGCGATGGAGACGGGGCTCTTGGAGGCGATCACGTTGGCCATCTCCATCGCCTTCGGCATCAGCTCGGGCAGCGGCACGACGTGCTGGGCCAGCCCGCGCGCCAGGGCCTCATCGGCCTTGACGCGACGACCGGTGAAGATCAGCTACTTGGCGAAGCCGATCGAGGTGGTGCGTGCGAGGCGCTGCGAGGCGCCCCAGCCGGGCATGATCCCGAAGTCGACTTCAGGCTGGCCAAAGACGGCGTTCTCGGAGCACAGGCGAATGTCACAGGCGAGCGCCATCTCGGAGCCTCCGCCGAGCGCGTAGCCGTTGACGGCCGCGATCGTGGGGGCGCGCATGGTCTCGAGCAGGTTGGCGCACTCCTGGCCGAGCTCGGCGTAGGCGCGGGCCTCAAGCGGCGTCTTCGTCGCCATCTCGGCGATGTCAGCGCCGGCGATGAAGGCCTTCTCGCCCGCTCCAGTCAGGATCAGACAGCCGACGTTCTCGTCGCGGCTGATCGCGTGCAGCTCGGAGCGAAACTCCTCGAGCAGCGCCGACGACAGCGCGTTGAGCGCTTCGGGACGATTGATGGTCAGGATCGCGACGCGATCCTCGTGGCGCAGCTCGATGGACATGCTTGCTCTTCTCCCCTACGCCGCGGCCTGCGCGGTCAAGAACTCGACAATCGCGGAGGTCGGCGACCCCGGCGTAAACACCTCTGCGACGCCCATTTCCTTGAGCGTGACGCAATCATCCGTCGGGATGGTGCCGCCGACGACGACGCAGACGTCTTCGACGCCGCGCTCGCGCATCAGCTCGAGGATGCGCGGCACGAGCGTCATGTGCGCGCCCGACAAGACGGAGATGCCGAGCGCGTCGGCGTCTTCCTCGAGGATCGTCTCAACGATCTGCTCGGGCGTCTGATGCAGCCCCGTGTAGATGACTTCCATGCCTGCATCGCGCAGGGCACGGGCGATCACCTTGGCTCCACGATCGTGCCCGTCGAGACCGGGCTTGGCGATGACGACTCGCATACGGCGTTCCATGGTTGTGGAGTGTAAACGGGATGAGGTCCTCGACTGCGCGCAGTACCATGCGGGCATGCACCGACGCCTGCTGCCCCTTGCCCTCCTCGTGCTGACGATCACCGCCGCGCTGGGCCTGTCTGCCTGCGGCGGCACCGATGGCACGACCTTCAACGACGCCGGTGCACCCTTCACCTTCCAGTACCCGAAGGACCTCCACAAGGTCTACGCCAACACGGGCCGCGAGATCCAGGGCCTGCCGCCGAAGTACAAGGTCGCTCTCGGCACCGACGAGACCAACGTCGTGGTCGTCGCCTACTACCAGCTGCCGAAGGACGTCTCGAAGATCAAGAAGAACGCCCTCGCCGTCGCCGTCGAGCGCTCGGCCCGCGCCCTCGCCCGCGCCCTCAAGGGCACCGTCCCAAAGAGCACGAGCACGCAGATGGGCGACCTCCCCGCCACGCAGTTTGAGTTCTCCACGCAGAGCAAGTCGCTGACCACGCGCCTCGTCTACGCCTTCCAGGGCAAAAAGCAGTACTTCCTGCGCTGTCAGTGGAATGCGGATGGCCAGGAGACGATCCCGGACGCGTGCGACATGGTGGCGGAGACCTTCAAGCCGAACTGAGGCCCGCACCGCGCGGCTCAGGCCTCGTCGAACTCCTCGGTGTTGTACCGCCAGCGCGCGCGGTAGTCCGACTTGCGCGGGACGCAGCCAATGCGGTTGCGGCTCGTGACCTCGGCGATCCGGGCCAGCGCCTCATCCAGCGTGCCAGCGCGCGCCGGGGTGAAGACGCCCCCGGGCGGAATCGTCGCCGGTTGCAGGTAGATCACTCCCCCGGGAACCGGGGCGTTGTCCACGAGGACACCGGGCGGAATGCGTAGTTCGACTGCAGCTGGCGCGTCGCTCATGCCCGCAGGATAGTCGACCGCTTCCGAACGCTCCGAGGTTTCACGAGTCCGAGCCATGCTGCTCCTCCGACCTGCCGATGATCGACCCGAAGAACTGATTTACGGCACGCGCCAGCAGGCGATCGTGGGTAATGAGGCGGGCCCCGAGGTGTTCGGCGGTTGCCGCGTGGACCGCGTCGTACGAACCGAGCCCGGTGACCGAGAGAAGCTGGCACGCCCGTCGTGTGACCGTGTGCAACGGGACCCGTAACGCACCGAAGTCCCCGACGAACGCCTCCCACTCATCGAGAATCGTCGCTTCGCGTGCCATTGGTCGCGCGAGCTGCATGTCCCGCCGCTCGCGTCGCCAGTCGCGAGCCGCCGTGCGACGTAGGTCCCACGTGAACGCCGCTTCGATCAGCTCGGCTTCCAGCAGCTCGTTGTAGGCAAGCGCGGCGCCACTCACCCGAATCGCTTCGAAGAGCGCAACGTAGATGCCATGCGCCGAGGCATCCGCAATCAGCACCTCCACCGCGGCACTGGTATCCACGACGACGACTCCCGGCACGTCCATACCTCGACGCTACCGGCGGGCGCCGATCTGCCGAGCGACGCGCATGCGCGGCAATGAAACCACTGACGCAACCATGCGCGCACCGTGTAGACGTCAACGCGCGCGGTGCAATCACCTCGTCGCACGATCCTCGGCGCATGCAACATGCTCGCGTCGAGCTTCAAGCCGTACTGAGCATCGCGTCGCGCGGCTCAGGCCTCGTCGAACTCCTCGCCGTTGTTCCGCCAGCGCGCGCGGTAGTCCGACTTGCGCGGCGGGCGGCCGATGCTGATCGAGCCGGCGATCGAGCGGATGTGGCGCACGGTCTCGTCGGCGGTGCGCCGTGGCCCGTGGCGGCGCATGGTCTCGATCTCGGCTACCGAGAATCGGTGAAATCCCTCCGGCAGCGGGCGCTTCGGCGTATCGGTGTTGTCCACGCTCAGAGCGTACTCCGATCGCGCGACAGCGTGCTTTCCGCGATTTCGCACCAGCTCAACGACACGTCAAGACCTCCCCGAACTGCGAGGCCTCAAGTAGCAGGCGACGATCGTGCGCCATCAGTGGAGCGTTGAGAGCGAGCGCAACTGCGAGGTGAATCGCGTCATACGACGCGAGTCCTGTCGTGGACATGAGCTCGACGGCATCGTCCACGACTGCCGTCATGCGAACCTGGAGGGCGTGCTCGGAAGCACTGACATCGCGCCAAGCCGACAGGACCTCGTGCTCTCGAGCGCGTGCTGACGCCGGGCGATCGCGACGAGTAGCCCGCCATCCTTTGGGGTTCACGCGCTTGACGTCCCAGGTGAACGCAGCCTCTGCGAGTTCCGCTTCAAGGAGATCGCAGTAGGCGATCGCCGATCCGTTCCGGCACACGCGCTCAAACAGATCGACGTAGGCATGGTGATACTCCGCGTCACTGATCAGCACCTCCACCGCGGCACTGGTATCCACGACGACAAACGGCGGCACGTCCATGTCTCGACGCTACCGCCACCCACCGACCTGCCGAGCGACACCCGCGTGTCGCTCACGCGCGCGTGACGCACGCACCGGCACGGACTAACGCTGCACCGTCACGCGGCCCCATCGCTAGCGCGTGCGGGTCCGACGGTGTCGTTCAACTCGTGCATGACGCCCCACACCTGGTGGTAGGCATGCACGTGTGCGTCGTCCTTGATCGCACTCTTGAAGTTCGGATAGGTGATCTCCCCGACGAGCACCTGCATCGCCGCTTGCCACTTGTCACGCGAGGTCTCGACACGCCACGCGTAGTCCGCCGTGCCAAGCCACACGGGCTCGCTCGCCACCAGCCCCGCCAGCGCCTCGATGTCCTCGCGGGTCCGCGCCCGCACGAGCAGCCGATCCGCATCATCGCGTTGCTCTGCCACCGAGTAGAACCCTCGCGTCGCCATCGGCCACATAGGTGCCTCCCTTCGTCGTGTGCCCCAGGGTCGTTTTCGGCTCTTACGGCCAACAATCCCGGACCGTGCTACCCGTTAACACCGAGAAATCGGCGGCACCATGACTGACCAGAACAGGCTCTCGCTATCATCGTTATAGACTTGACGTTATGAAAGTCCCTTCTCCCGCGATTGTGATCTCGACAATCGCGCTCGTTGCAGCGCTTGGTGGCGTAGCGGGCGCGGCGGGTGGGTCACTCATCACTACCAAGATGCTCGCCGACAATTCGGTGACGCGCGCGAAGATCGCTCCTAACTCCATCAATTCCGCAAAAATCGAAGACGGTTCGATTCAGTCAAGAGATCTAGCTCTCAACCTCGGTGGACAACCCGGTGAGAAGGGTGACGCAGGTGCGCGTGGGCCAAAGGGCGAAGCTGGCGAACGTGGAGCGACAGGCGCGACAGGCGGGACAGGCGGGACAGGTCCCGCGGGAGCTCAAGGCCCCACAGGGCCCACAGGCGCTACCGGGCCAGCGGGCGCGACGGGTCCCACCGGCCCAACTGGCGATACCGGACCAGCCGGTCCAACAGGGGCCGCAGGCTCGACAGGAGCCTCTGGCGTATCCGAGATCAAGTACGCCACTGGAAGTGGTTCGTGGACCGCTCTTGGCAATGGGAGCTTCACGTCTCAGAGAATCTCCGTAGCACTGCCCGTGGGGTCGTGGGCGATCATCGTTTCTGAAACCATTCCGTTCTCTTCCAGCAGTGCCACTGGCCCAGCCATGAGTTGCAGCTTGATGCAAGGTGCAACTGTTCGTGATACAGCATCGTCAAGCGCCACCCAAACGGGTGCGCTCGCTTTTTCGCTTTCGTACGCCGGAGCGCTCGCGACAACAACAACGTTCACTGTTGAGTGCTCCGCAAGCAACATGAATGCGCCAGGTTCCACCACCGCTCATGCAATCGGTATCAAGACGAACACCGTTACCTAATCGCGCTGGTCTTGCTGCTTCTGGCCGCGATGAGCTGACACCCTGTAAGCCCGCCCCGCGCGCATGCGACGCCCCCCCATGCGCCCGCATCCCGCGCCGCCGTGGCTTTCCAGGGGAGCATCCCCTCGTGCCGAACCAGACCGATGATCATCCAGACGACCCCGACCTCCCGGACGGCCTCGTCCCCTACCCCGCGCTCAGCTTCGCCGCCGTCAAGTGGCTCAACCAGCGCTCGGGTGGCCCGACCGGCGCGTATCCCGACGTCCCGAAGGCGCTGACGCCGCTCTTCTACGACCAGGTCGACCAGTCCCAGCCGGCTGCGGTCCTGCGCACTCACCGCGAGGAGACGACGGTACAGCTGCTGCGTCCGTTCGGCTCGAGCGGTGGCATCGCCGAGGCTGACGAGGTCCTCGATTTCATCGCGCGGATGGATCCGAACGAGACCCTCTTGCAGACGGCTTTTGAGTCACGCGTAAGCGCTCAACGGGAGACTGTGACTCCACGCATGAGATCGCAAAGCAAAGGCAACCGCGAACTGTCACCGGCTACGATCAATGGACAGAGTTCGGACGGTAGGAGCGGCACGTGTTCGAGAACGTCTTCAACAACATCGATGACGTCCTGCATAAGGATCCTGGCTGTTCCAACGAGCTTGACTATGTCGAGCAAACCTCGTGGATCATCTTCCTGAAGTACCTCGACGATCTGGAGGAAGAGCGCGCGGCCGTCGCGACGCTGGCCAACGAGGAGTACAAGCCACTCCTCGACAACGCGCATCGCTGGCGCACGTGGGCAGCGCCCAAGAAGGCTGACGGGACCATTGACCATGCCGTTGCGTTGAGCGGCGATGACCTGATCGACTTCGTCAACAACGATCTCTTTCCGTACCTCGCGGCATTCCGCGCCTCGGCCGAGAATCCGGCAACGCTGGAGTACAAGATCGGTGAGATCTTTCACGAGGTCCGCAACAAGCTCCAGAGCGGCTACAGCCTGCGCGATGTTCTCGACTTGGCGGACCAGTTGCGATTCATGTCTACGGACGAGAAGCACGAGCTCTCAGAGCTCTACGAGGGCAAGATCCAGCGCATGGGCAACGCCGGTCGTAACGGCGGCGAGTACTACACCCCACGCGCTTTGATCCGTGCTGTCGTGAAGGTCATCGACCCGAAGATCGGCGAGCGCATCTGCGATCCCGCTGTGGGCTCAGCCGGCTTCCTTTGCGAAGCCTTTGCCCAAATGGCCGCGCAGCCTGATCTCTCGACCTCCGACATCGAGACCCTGCAGACGACGACGTTGTACGGCAAGGAAAAGAAGTCCCTCGCCTACATCATCGGCACCATGAACATGATCCTGCATGGCATTGATGCTCCGAACCTGATTCACACGAACACGCTGGGTGAGAATCTCAACGACATTCAGGAGAAGGATCGTTTCGACGTCATCCTCGCTAACCCGCCCTTCGGAGGCAAGGAGCGGCAGGAGGTCCAGCAGAACTTTCCGATTCGTACGGGCGAGACTGCCTTCCTCTTCTTGCAGCATTTCGTGAAGAGCCTGAAAGCTGGCGGTCGAGCAGGCATCGTGATCAAAAATACATTCCTGTCGAATTCCGATAATGCGGCGACGTCACTCAGAAAGTTGCTCTTGGAAGAGTGCAACCTCCACACAATTCTCGATTGCCCGAGCGGCACGTTCCAAGGCGCGGGCGTGAAGACGGTCGTCCTGTTCTTCGAGAAGGGCAAGCCGACCGACGAGGTCTGGTACTACCAACTCAACCCCGGCCGGAATCTCGGCAAGACGAACCCGCTCAACGATGCCGACCTCGCTGACTTCATCACCCTTCAAAAGACGCGAGCCGAATCAGAGAACTCGTGGACGATCCAGGCGAGCGATATTGATCAGACGACGTTTGATCTGTCCGTGAAGAACCCAAACGTCGTTGATGAGACTGACGCTCGTACACCCGCGGAAATCCTTGATGAGATTGAGCGGCTTTATTCTGAGAGCGCAGAGATTTTGACGCGACTTCGGAAATTGCTTTGAGTAAGACGGTCTCGCTTGGCGACGTCTGTGAGGTCTTAGGCGGCGCAACGCCTTCAAAGCGTAATAAGGCGTACTTCGAAGGTTCCATACCTTGGGCGACGATCCGCGACATGCGCGGTGACATGATCGAAACAACTGAGTGTCTGATCACTGAACAAGCACTCGCATCCTGCCCTAGTTCACTAATCCCAGCTGGGAAAGTTGTTGTCGCTACCCGCGTTGGACTCGGGAAGGTATGCCGTGTTCGCCAGCCAACAGCAATCAATCAGGATATTCGTGGCCTAGTTCCAAAGAATCCCAATACTCTTGATGACCAGTACCTCTTCTACTGCATGAAGGCCAAATCTCAAGCCATCGTTGCGGCCGGCACTGGAGCGACTGTTCAGGGAGTCCGACTTGACTTCATCAAGGGACTCGAGATCCCTCTTCCTTCTCTTGATGAGCAGCGCCGCATCGTAAAGGTACTAGACGAGGCACAGCAGTTGATTACAGAAGGCCGTGCTTCGGCCACGAAGATTGAAGCAGCGTGTGGCGAATTGACGCGCAGCGCGTTGAGAACTCAACTCGCGAGTTTCCCATCCAGAACACGTGTTGAATCACTCGCCTCACTGATTGACAGCGGCGTTATCTACTTGAATCGGGGGAAGGTAATTTCCAAACGCGATCTTAATGCGTCCCCTGGGACTGGGTATCAGGGACATCCTAATATCAGGAACACCCGACAGAACCTAATGTCGAC